>JAAZCN010000070.1 GCA_012513245.1 Synergistaceae bacterium
ATAAATAACTGGTCTGAGCGGAACGATCCGTATGAAAAAGGAGAAAAATTCTGGTACAGGAAAAATGAACTTGCATTGCTGATAGGATCCCTTACAGATACAGGTGGACAAAACACCGCGGTTTACATCCACGGAGAGGCCGGTATAGGCAAGACAGCGTTGATCAACAAGACTGTATCGATACTCGAAGGAGGAGTGCGATTAGTTCTCTCATCAAGGTCTTGCTCGGTAGGAGAGGGCTATCCCTATTCTTCATGGAACAACATCATGATGCAACTTGGCAAGGTTCCGGAGATCGAAAATGACTATCCCAACATCAATAACCAGACGGTTCTCTCAGGTATTTTCCCCGGATTCCTTAACAGCAAGGGACTTAATTACAACGTGGACGTAGGGCTTATGACTGAAAGGAACCCCATCGTTATCAGTGGGATGATAAACGACATTTTGCATCGCATCGGTCAAAAAAAGAAAATAATCATGGTCTTTGAGGATATACACTGGTTTGACACCCAGTCCATACAACTTCTTGCAGTCTTCATGAGTACTGTTGATATTGACCTGAATATTATTTTGTCAGGAAGGCCTGAATCTTCCAGGATCACTCTGGCAATGCTGCAAAGCCTAACTCCTTCTACAAAATGGAAAATCGTTCCCCTAAAACTGGAACCTCTTCGTAATCATGAAATAACTAACATATGCAAGGATACTCTTTCTGAAGAACTGCTACGTCAGAAAGGCGACGAATATTTTATTCGTGAAAGCGAAGGTATCCCTCTTCTCCTTTTTGAAATGCTCCGAGCAGCAGCAGAAAACCCTGATTCAGACCTCACAAACGGATTGGGAGGACTGATAATGTCAAGAATCGGAGAACTTTCAGAACTTCAGCAAAGTGTGCTCACAGTACTTTCAGTCTTCGCAGTGGGAGCTGATACTGAGCAGATAGCAAAAGCCACGTCCCACCAGCACAATGAAATACTTTCAGCAGGTGAGATCTTGATTTCAAAAGGTTTGCTGAACGAACGGCAGGAAGGCGGCAGGGTGATATGGGACTTTACCCATGTAAAGGTCAGAGAGTGCATTTACGAATCAATATCGCTGTCGAAAAGGCAGGAACTACACAGAAAAGCCGCCGAGGTGTTAAATAAAAGATACTCCCCTCAAAAATGGGATCCTGAGCTCAGCAGCATGTTGTGTCACCATTACCTGAAATCCGGGCAACGTGCCATGGAACTGAAGCAATATTTAAGGGAACTGATTTTTGACATAACTCTCAACCATGACCTTTTTCCTGTCGTTTCAGATAAGGTGCTATTCTCGTGCTCGACACCTTTCAGCAGCAGAGAAGGAACTGAGCGGAAAATAAATCAAGCTCTGTCTTTGCTGGATGAGATAAGGATCGACAAGAATATCGATCATAAAGAGTTAAAGAGATTTGAGGCTTCATGTTTTGAACTGGCGGGAGGATACCATGTCAGCTGGGGTGAATATGATAAGGGTATTATCTTCATAAACGAGGCAATTAATATTTCAAAAGAGTTTGGACTCACAGATACGCACATACACTGCCTTAAGCACATATGCTACATGCATCTTCAGACTGAAGATCCCGTGCGCCTTCTTTCGGCGGCAAGAAAACTGATCCTGCTTTCACGTCCGAGAAATTACCGCCACTATATGGCCACGGCGGTAAGGTTTGCAGGAGTTTCAATGTTTTTATCAGGGAATTACGAAAGGGCCGAAAAAACATTCAGACATTCCATAAAACTTTTTGAAAGCCTTAAGCTAACCGGTAAATGTTATACATTGAGCATATTGATCGCAAAATGTTACATAGGGGAAATATTTCAGGTCAAAGGGGATCATAAAAACGCTCTGACTTATCTTACATACGCCACAGACACCTGTGAGAACACCGGCCTTTACTGGGGGAGAAGTTATTTCCATACTCATGCAGCCGATCTGGCTCTGGATATGAACGACATTTCTCTTCTCTGTCACCACATAGACAAGGCAGTCTCCCTCTTTGAGAGCTGCAGGGGTGGCCGCTGCGGGTCAATGCTCTACAGTATCAAGGCGATCGCAGATGCAGAGAGGAAAGACCTCGTGTCATCTAATAGATCCATTGAGTCAGCAGAAATTTTCCTAAAAGATGTTTCGAGAAAGCGATGGATCGCAACTCAATTTTTAGCAAAAGCCTGGCTTTTATCGAAATCATCAAAAAATAAAAAGACCTCACAGGGAAAAAATATAAAAATTGGGGGATCACCTGAGGCGCTTGCACTGGAGTCAGCTATCCTATACGAAGAGTGCGGTTTTAAACAGAGAGCTGACTGGATAAAAAAACGATTCAAATGTGAGGATCAGCAAGAGAATATATTTACTGAAGAGGGGCCATTAGGCGGCTTACACTAACTGCGAGGCGAAAAAGGAAATGGGACTGCGTATAAACAGCCGCGCTGACTCTGGTACTTCTTGAAAGGTCATCGAGCAGCATCTTTTCGACCTGTTTCCCAAAAT
>JAAZCN010000071.1 GCA_012513245.1 Synergistaceae bacterium
ATTTTGGGAAACAGGTCGAAAAGATGCTGCTCGATGACCTTTCAAGAAGTACCAGAGTCAGCGCGGCTGTTTATACGCAGTCCCATTTCCTTTTTCGCCTCGCAGTTAGTGTAAGCCGCCTAATGGCCCCTCTTCAGTAAAGACTTCTATGTTGTATAAGTCTAATTTAAAAGAGCACCGTTTCGAGCGAATCTTTTCATAATTTAAAAATATAGAGTGGTTATTATTCCGGCAGGATGAGCGTCTCGATTTTGACCTCGTTTTCAGGCTTGATCGAGTGATGATACCATTTCTTGTCTACATCGTTGTAAATTAGAATCCAGTTTGATTTCCGTAAGCTCTTTGAATTCTCCTGATGTTAACTCGAAGATAGTTGTTGTGTAATTCTAAAATTTCTGTACAATATCTTTCAGCACTCTGAAAAAGAGATAAAGGGAGAGAACCTGATGCCTCAGACAGAAAAAACATTTCCACGATGGATCCCGCTGCTGGGAGGACTTCTTGGCAGTACCACCTGCGGATTGCTTCTTTATGCCTTCAGCGTATTCATCCGTCCCCTCCAGGCCCAGTTTGGGTGGAGCGTACCGGATGTTGCAATGGCCTATGCGCTCATATGCCTTATATTCGGACTGATGACCTTTCCTGCCGGCCGCCTAAGCGACAAATATGGCTCTAGGAACGTGGTCCTTGTAGGCGGAGTCATCATGGCTTTCGGTTTCTTTATGGTTTCTACGATAACCCCTCCTGATCCTGCCGTTATAGCTGCCGGAGGTGAGGCAGCAAAGGCTGCGGGCAAGACTCCGCTCTACCTTCTATACCTCTATTACGGTGTAATAGCCGGATTTGGAGGAGGATGCGTCTATCTCCCTCCGATAGCTACCGCGCCGAAGTGGTGGCCGGACAGGAGGGCACTTGCCACCGGTTTCACTGTTGTGGGGCTCGGTCTGGGCTCGTTCGTTATGGCTCCTATGGCGACAGGTATGATAAATCATTTTGGAAGTGCGTTGCCCGTATTTAAATATGTAGGCATTGCAATGGGGATAATGGTAGTCCTTGCTGCGTTCTGTCTCAAGGAACCCCCGAAAGGCTACAGACCCGCAGGTTGGAATCCTCCTGAACAGCAGTCAGTCGGAGGCGTAGTCAAATGTTGTAGGGATTATACCTACGAAGAGACTAAAAAAACCCCTCAGTTCTGGCTCCTCTGGATCGCCTATTTCTGCGGTTCGTTTGCCGGACTTATGGTAATTGGTCTGATCGCCAAGCATGGCATCGACGCAATGACGCTTGTATATAGGGCGAAAGAGGGTCTTGACGCTACTGCGATAATTCCTGAGGATGTCGCAAAGAGCATAGCGATGTCCGCCTCTTTGGCTCCCAGTACTCTTGCTGTATTCAACGCTGCTGTCCGCATAATGGTAGGTCCCCTTGCCGACAGGATGGGAACAAAAAAAATATTCGTTGTCCTCTTCGCGCTTCAGACCGTCGCTATGCTGATCCTCTTTCCCGCAGGTAAATCGGCTGCTCTTCTTGCTGCCGCTGCAGGGTTGATAGGATGGAATTACGGAGCAATGTTCACACTCTTCCCTGCCACGCTCTTACAGTATTACGGTCCCACGAACCAGGGATCCAACTATGGGCTTCTCTTCACAGCATGGGGAGTAGCAGGTTTCTGCGGTCCTTTCTTTGGAGGCAAACTCCAAGCCATGACCGGGTCCTTCTCTGTGCCCTTCATAGTCTCCGCAGCAGTTCTGGCAGTTTCAGTGGCTATATTGGGCACACTCAAGGCACCCGCTAAGCTGGTGTAATTGGG
>JAAZCN010000072.1 GCA_012513245.1 Synergistaceae bacterium
ATCTGAGTATCTTGGGCTTTACGCGTAACCTTTCTGCATATTCCACGAGTTTAGCTACATTCTTTTCCCTGGAAACCGCATATGCTTTCATTGCCGGAGTCACAAGCTGTATATCATAGGCGTTTTTACCTTTAACGATGTCGCATAGTGTCCTCTCCACGTTATAGACGCGAAGAGGATTCCCGCAAGGGGAGGGTTTTTCTGTAATACCCAAATTATATATTTCGGGTATTACAAATTTTGAATTCGCATTATGGTTTTTAAGTCCCGCGGCGTTGTAGCCGTGGGGGAATGTCAGAGTGTAGCTCATCGGAGTGCGATCGGAAAGACCGTGTAGATACAAAGCCGTTTCATTGGAAAAAATGCCTTTTGAAAAACGGTATTGCAGGAAATACATTTCGTCTTCCCACGTCTCAGGCAGCGCGTAGATCCCTCTCGCCACGCGATAAATGTGACCGGACGTCACAAGCTCGCCCAGCGCCCGCCGTTGAATTCCAGCTGCAGTCACCTCCGAAGCAGTAATAAACCCCTTGCCTTCATTAAGCATTTTCAGGATAGTTTCACAGTCGTTTATAACCGTCACCCCTTATATGAACATTTACGCTACATACTATAGCATAATGTAGTGCAAATGTTCAACAAGTAATGATACTTTTCATTATTACGAAATCAGTCCTTTGCCGTCGCGATCGCGACGGTCACGTTATCCTGATCCTCGGTGTTTTTCTGAATGGTATTGAGGATCAGCCTCTTGGCCCATTTTTGCGGGTCAGGGTCATAAACTTCGACTATCTCATCTTCACTCAGCGTTTTATAAAGGCCATCAGTACATAGGACAACGGAAGTACCTGGAGACAGCCTAGTTTTGCCCGAAGAAATCTCTTTCAGTTCCCATATACCGATGAAGCTTGTGATTGAATCTCTCTGAGGGTGGTTCTGAGCAACAGCCTTGTCGATTTCTCCTCGTTCAGTTGCCACATCGAGGACTTTGGCGTAGAGGTGATCTTCATTTAACTGTTGCAGTCCCTTCTCAGAAAAGAGATAGATATGGCTGTCTCCGACGGAGATCCAATAGAGCATGTTGTTCTTGATGACAGCCGCTATCAGGGTAGAGCCACCTACCGTTCGAAAACCTTTTCTTCTCATAAATGCAATGACCTCAGTATTTGAATAACGTGTTGCTTGAAACAATGCTTCTTGGACATCACATATTTTGTCCTTAGTCATAAACGAACTCTTAAATGTTTCACAAGTGATTTGAGCTGCCTCTTTACCAAAGCTGGCTCCGCCGATACCATCACAAACAACAAGAAGATTCCAATCAGTTTGCTCTGTATGACCAAAAGCTGGCGTCGAAATATAAAAAGCATCTTGCTGGTCGTTCCTTTTTCCGATGTCCTGATCTCCGCCCAGTAATATCTCCATTCTGTTCTCCTTCAAGCCGAATGATATGGTGTCTAATGACATTATACCGCTCTGAGGTTTGCTACTTAACGTGAGATGAATTAATACAAAAAATGATCATTATTAAACATTGTTACCATTTTTTCAGATTTGTGATACGATTGTGTTTATTTATATAGTAATAGTTTCTTATGATGCTGTTTTTTCATATTTCACTATTTATCACAAGCTCTTGATCGATAAAAACTTAAAAAGAACCTGCAGTAATTGTCCGA
>JAAZCN010000073.1 GCA_012513245.1 Synergistaceae bacterium
CGCAATAGTGTTTCTGAAGCATATAGGGTGCTGCGTTTCCAGCGAGGAGATCGCCGAGAATATCTGCACCAACCCGGCTAGGGTCCGCAAGGTCCTGGCGCGGCTGAAAAAGGCCGGCCTGGTAGGTTCCAAGGGCGGAATCGAGGGCGGCTACTATTTTACCGGGAAGGCCGATTCGGTCTCCCTCAATGATATATTCGATGCGGTGGGAGCCGACATCGTGAACGTTAAATGGCGCTCCGGCAGTCAGGACAACGACTGTCTCATCGCCTGCGGAATGGCGGGGATCATGGATGATGTATTCCTGCAGCTGAACAAGAGCTGCGCGGAGACCCTGTCTGGTATAACTATCGCCGGCATAGATAATAAGCTGTTCGGCGCTGATGGAGGTAAGAAATGAATTACGATGCAATAATAATCGGTTTTGGTAAAGGCGGCAAAACTCTTGCTGGCCAGCTGGCTTCTCAGGGCGAAAGTGTCGCCTTGGTAGAGCAGTCGAACAAAATGTATGGCGGCACCTGCATTAATGTGGGCTGCATTCCGTCTGTATCTGTCAACCCAAAATTAGGTCAACTGCTCATTGAATTCTAGGTCACTTAAGACCACTTTGTACACCCATGCGCCAGCATGGGTGCATTCTTTAACTGGCATGTTCTATTGTTACTCCGCGGATTCCTCCTTGACATGATCGAATGTAGCACCATTTGTTCGTAGTGTCTCTCTCAGACGGTAGGAATCCCCTTCCATATCGACCAGGATGGCTTTATAGGTCAACCGATCGACTAATGCGCTTGTTATTGCTGCATCTCCAAATACTTCGTCCCATCGCTCAAATGTTAGGTTTGAGGTGATAATGGTCGATTTCTGTGAAGCACGGAGGGAAAGATTGCTGAACAACAGATCTGCGCCTTCCCTATCGAAAGATATGTATCCAAGTTCATCCGCTATTACGAGATCATATTTCTCAAATCTTTTTTCATAGGAGCGTAGCTTCTTTGCATCATTGCATTCCTTTAGTTCGGTTACAAGATACGGAATTGTTGTATAGAGAACCTTGTAACCCTGCTCACAGGCTTTCATTCCAAGACCGATTGCTGTATGGCTCTTTCCTGTACCAGGATTGCCTGTCATGATAAGATTCTGTCCCTTCTGGATGAAATCCAACGTAGCAAGCTCTGGGAGCTTCTTTTGCATTGTCTTGGGCAGACAGTCCAGTTCCAGATCTTCCAGGTATTTACGGTATGGAAATCTTGCACTGCGTATCCGATTCTCTCTGGCTCTTTTCTCTGCTTCTGCAAGTTCACAGGTTAGGAGTTTATGAAGAAAATCCTCATAGTCAGCAGCATCTTTTTCCAACTCCTCGAAATTCTGTCCCATTCCTTTTAACTTCAACAGCTTACAGTATTCTTTTATCTCTTCATTGATCTTTGCCTTCATCAGACCACCATCCTTTCTTCTTTGCTCTGTAACTGACAGAGCCTATCATACTGTCCAAGTGTGCTCTTGGATTTCTGGCTCAGGCGGTCTGTTCCGGTCTTCATTATGGAATTCTTATTTTCGCTTATCTTGTCACATATCACCTTTACCTTGTCTGCACTCATATCCATCGGGGAGAGAGATTCCAGTTTCAATAATGCGGTTGCTACTTCGTCTACGCCTTTTTCGTATATGATTTCTAAAACCTCTAGAAAAGTTCTGGCATCACTGCTATAATAGGTTTCGAAAAGTTTTTTAATCCGGGTGTCCGACTGAAGCAGTGCTGTGCTTTGGTGAAGGGCACCTGGTTTTCTTTTCAGGGTATGCAGGTAATGATAAATATCGATTTTCCAGTCATGCCCTTTAAAGCTTCGTTCATGGCGAGCAACAATCTCTCCGCCATGATAGATGATAATCTTATCTGTATAGGTGCGGATGTCCACGTCTTTGCCGACCAATGTATCAGGAACGGAATAATGATTCTGCGCTACTGTTACAGTAGAATACTTATCGACGTGTCCTCTGCTTTTCTTACAGCTTTCGAATTTTGGCATCCCAGGAAGAAGGTTCTTTTTCTCATTTTCAAATGATTCTGCCGGAATCGTGCCATCATAGATATCTCTGGCATTCAGTTTCATGCATTCTCGGTATAGAAATGTATTTGCATCCGCAAGCGTATCGAAGACATCGTTCCCGGGTCCACAGAAGACCTTTCGTCTTACATATTCAACGCTGCGCTCTACATGACCTTTTTCATTTCCACTCCGAATGTTACAGAAGCGGAAGCAGTAGCCATAATAAAGTGACAACTGGGTCAGTGCTTCTGTAGGCTCTTTCTCATGAAGTCCCACAAACTTCCTGACAGCGACCCTCATGTTGTCGTAGACCATAGTGTGAAATACACCATGACAATGAGCGAAATAGTCTGCATGGGATTCCTGAAATGCAGGTGTGTCCTGTGACTTATATAGTTTTGCAAAACGGTAATTCGTTTTCGCTGCTGTGAACACGGCCATCTGGTAGTTCTTGTAACCTGTGCCATCAATATCAAGTTTTACAGTTCCCCAGTCGAATTCGGAAATGTCGCCATCTTCATACTCCTGACGGATATATGCTTCCTGGCTTCTTTCATCGATTTTCCTGATCAGACGTTTAACAGTGGAATAACTGATGTCATAGCCTTCTTTGATTAAGTACTCATGGATATCGATTTTTTTCATCTGCTGCTTATGCAGCCCTCTTGCTCGACGTATTTCATTTAATTTCAGACATTCCTCAATTATAAGCATTGCATCTTCTGTTTTCTTTAATGGGCCACGGTTATGGCTGTCATACTTTGGCTTTTCGACGAAAGCCTGGATAATTTCTGACTGTTCCAGTTCTGGATTCATGGATAGAAGCTCGTTCCGTTTCTCATCATACTCTTTTACATATTTATTGACGGTATCTTTGCTCATATGCATCTGTCGGGCAATTTCTCTGTTGCTAACGTTATTCAGATGCTTCAGAATGACTGTTTGCTTTTGTGTCAAATCAATCACTTTCCTTTCTTTGCCTCCTCTCAGTGTGATACTGATAGGATAGCATGTCTTGGGTGGAAAGTGACCTAGTTTTCAATGAACCATCTGACCTATATTTAGATTAGCACAAACAATTACCTTGATATTAAGCTATTTGGACTTTTCATCGTATTATTCTTATGTTTTGTGCAAATATCCAGAACAGTTGGAGATTTATGCAAATGTTATTGACAGAGAAGTGGCAGATGATGA
>JAAZCN010000074.1 GCA_012513245.1 Synergistaceae bacterium
CTGGCTTCGTTATATATTCCCTGAACAGTGGTCCTTGCAACATTCATATGTGCCGCGCATTCTTCCTGTTTAAATTGTTCAAGGTCGATGAGTCTTATTGTCTCGTACTCATCTATTGTCATATTTATAGAGCCTCTGGACTCAGTCTCAATATCGAGCGGTCCGAACTGATTGCTCTCGGGCATACAGCAGACTTTTCTCCATTTCACCGGTCTTGACATATGAGCCTCTCTTTCTAAATCAGGGAGAGAACGCATGTAAGTTTATCCCCTGATCATTTAATCCATATTTTCAAGCTTTTTTTCAATTGATTCAAGTCGCTGCAAAAGACAAGTCTTTTCTTTTTCCAGCATTGCTCTGTCCGGTACAGCAGAGCTGAAAGATCCACATCGGCCTTTTCCGAACCACCGCCTTATCCCTTGCATAGTCCCTCCTCCGATGTATGAGCTTTCACCGGTTTCGCCTTCTTTGATGCAATATCCCATGGCCCTTCCTGTCATAGGTCCGTCACCTTTCGGGCCTGTGCCATCTCCTCTTGGCATGATCATCCCTCCTTTGTTATTGACATATGTCACTTACCAGTCAATTATATAACGTTTGTGACATATGTCAATAACTTTTTACGTTTAACAACAAAACACGGGAAGACACCCTGTGATATCTTCCCGTGTTTTTTAAAATCTTCTCTGTTTTAAAAGATCCTATTTCGGAGCGGGTGCCTTTACGACGATCAGTTCAAGTGTCTCATCGTTTAGGTTTTTTATATTCATTTTTATACCCATAGGGATCTTCAGCACGCTGCCGGCGGGATATTCATGTGTATCCTGCTCGCCCAGAGTTATTGAGAGCTTTCCCCTGACTACAGTCATGTAAACAATTGAATTTGAAAAATGTTCGGGAGCTCCCTCATTTTTATTAAAGATCATGTGCATGTAATGCACGTTCTCGTCCTGTATCACCTTTTCAACTACCTTGTTATTGCCTTCTGCTATTTTAAAAACCTGTTCGATCATATTGTCATCCCCTCTTTTGCATAATATTTTTTGATCAATCCTTTAATATCGTAACATCATATGAAATATTGCGAATGTAAAAAGTACTTAAAAACTGCAGCCCCGTAGATACGAGGCCGCAGAAAGAGACTTCTAAAAGATCGGTTTATATTCGGTTAAATAACCAGACCTTCGTTCAGGTGTTTGCAGTTCTGTGCGATCGCGTTCATTGCGGCTGCGTTGATCGGGTATGCGATAGGCGATGCCGAAAGAAGCGGATGCGTTGCTACCTGGAAGGTGTTCAGCTCTGTAGCTGTTAGTGACTTCTGTATCGCCAGACTAAGTATGTTGATCATCTCTCCCACTGTGTCTCCTCCGGAGATTTGAGCTCCGAGGATCACGCCGGAGCATTTGGAGAATATAAGCTTGATCTGGATAGTACTTGTTCCCGGGAGGGATCCCGGATGGCGGTCCATAGTAGTGAATTCACCGACGTTGAGCGTGAAGCCCTCCTGCCGAGCCCTTGCTTCTGTAAGTCCCGCTGCTGCAAAAGTCTTGTCAAATATTTTTGTTGAGAATGCGCTGATCGTACCCTTGTTGGCTCTGATCAGCCTAAGCTGGAATGCATTGCTTCCTGCGATCTTTGCTTCCATTGCAGCTGTTGAAGCGAGAAGGACCGGTACATCTTTGTTGGTGAAGAAGCACTTCTTCTCCGCACAGTCACCTACAGCAAAGATGTCGGGGTCGCTGGTTCTGGTGTACTGGTCGACTATGACCGCGCCCTTTACGTTGACATCAAGCCCCGCTTCTTTAGCAAGCAGACCGTTTGGTCTTACTCCGAGTCCAAGTATAACAAGTTCTGCAGGGATCTTGTCGCCGTTTTCAAGTTCAAGCGCTTCTACTGTTTTTTCGCCGAGGATCTTTTTGACCTTTGTATTAGTCAGGACTTTGATGCCCTTTTCTCTCATCATCTTCTCGATGTCATCAGTATAACTCTTGTCAAAAGCCTGCCAGAGACATGAGTCGGCCATTTCTACAAGCGTTACTTTTTTCCCTGTCAAACTTATCTGCTCAGCAAACTCAACTCCAATGAATCCGCCTCCGATAACAGCTACATTCTCGACCTTGTCGAGTTTCTCAAGAAGAGAATTAAGATAATCCTGGTTTTTATAGACCGGGAATACATTTTCAAGTTCATGCCCCGGAATAAATGTAGGTATGATGGGAAGAGAGCCTGTTGCTATAACAAGTTTCTTATAGCTGTATGTTTCATTATTTTTTGTGGTTACTGTCTTCTTATCCTTGTCTATCTTTACAACTGTTTCTACTACAAGGTTTATTTTAGAGTCAACAAGCATCTTGTCTGGGATAACATTTTTACTTGTGCAGCGAAGAGTACCATAAATGTATGGGATCCCGCAGGGCACCATTACAGCGTCTGTATCCCTGATCAGTGTGATGTCGATGTCTCCGTAAGCCTTACGTGCCATAGTGGCGCTAAGGATACCGCCTGCGCTTCCGCCAATTACCAGCAGATCTGTTTTCTTCATTTATAAATTTCCCCCTTCGATAATTTACTTTCTGTGAACAATTATCTCATCAAGGATGACATCCGTCTGTGACATTATCACAGATATTTGAAAGAACTGTTACTAGAGCATCGTCGACCTAAGCTGTTCCGGTGAAAGCGGGGACATTAATGCGGGAGGGATGTCAAAGACTGTGCGGCATCCGGTCTCGCCTCTGCTGCTGAGCCTGTGTATTGCTCTGGCACATGCAACCAGGAAGCTGGAAGTGAATTCAGGGTTTGATTCCAGCGCTAAACGAAACTCGATCGTATGTTTGTTCTCTTTGTTGAGACCTGTCCGCCCGTTCCGTATAACGAACCCGCCGTGAGGGAGAGTACAATGTTCTGCCTGCATTTGTTCAGCCGAAATAAATGTAACGGTTGTGTCATAACCTACAAAATAATTAGGCATACTTCTAATTTTTTTTTCGATGCTCTCCTTGTCTGAGCCTTCTTCCACTACAACGTAGCATTCTCTAGTATGTTTCTGCCCTGCTGTAAGGCAGGGACAATCTCCATTCCGGACGGCTTCTACGGTGCACTCTATCGGTACAGTGTATTGAGTCGCGTTGACCACTCCGGGGATCCTGCGGATCGCATCAGAGTGTCCCTGGCTGACTCCCGGACCCCAAAAGGTATAATCGTCTCCCTCAGGAAGTACTGATGCCGCGTAAAGACGCATGAGGGAAAAGTATCCCGGATCCCAGCCCGCAGAAATAAGTGCAAGGTGCCCTCCTGCTTTGGCTGAGATGTCTACTGCCTCAAAATGTTTAGGTATGTTTTGGTGTGTATCAAAGCTGTCTATGACATTGAACATGCCGGCAAGTTTTGGAGACATCTCCGGCAGGTCTGTTGCGCTCCCACAGCATATTACCATTACATCTATACGGTCCTTTAGGGTTTCTATGTCTGACATTGATACGGCAAGCGCGTTTTTTGTTTTGAGGTTCAGGCAGGAGGGGTCTCTTCTTGTGACTACCGCAACCAGTTCCATGTCCTCATTTTGCATTATGGCTGTCTCAGTTCCCTTGCCAAGTTTGCCGTAACCTGCAATGCCAATTCTAATTCGTTTTGTCATCTTATCATGTCCTCCATTGTGTAATACCCCGCAGGTTTGCCCAGCAGAAACTTTGCCGCGCAGATAGCTCCCTCTGCAAAGAGGGTGCGGCTATATGCTTCGTGTCTGAGTGCAAGCTGCTGTGTATCTGTTGTTATATAGACTTCATGATCTCCAACAATATCCCCCATCCTGAGGGAGTGTATTGTGATCTCGTTTGGGTCTCTGGTCTCGAAGCCGCTGCGGCCGCATTTTATGACAGATCCGGGCCGAATAGACGACAGGGCGTCTGCTATTGTCATGGCGGTTCCGCTTGGGGCATCTTTTTTACGGTTATGGTGTTTTTCAACTATCTCAATATCAGCCTTAGGAAAAGCATGGGCAGCCTGTCTGGCAAACTCGATCAGGAGCGCCACACCGATGGACATGTTGGATGCCTGGAATATAGGGATATTTAATGCTGCTTTTCGGATAACTGCAAGTTCTTCCTTAGTATGTCCGGTAGTAGCAATGACCACAGGAAGGTTACGGGAGATGGCATATTCAGTCAATTCAAGAGCTGTAGTGTGGAATGTAAAATCGATTATGACATCTGCCGGTTCCGTGTATTCTGCCAAATAGGAATAAATGTCTCGTCCGATGCCTGTAACATCGACTGCCGCTGCCAGTGTCGCGCCCAGGCCGGCTGGATCTTTTTTCAACATGGATAAGATCTCGCTGCCCATCCTTCCGCATGCACCGTTAATTACAACTTTCATCATACTGATATTCCCTCGGCTCTCATGAGAGTTATCATTCTAGTGAACTTTGCCTCATCCATCTCTGTAAGGGGCATGCGAATATCGGGTCCGCAAAAGCCCATTGCAGCCATAGCCGCTTTGACAGGGATCGGGTTCACTTCACTGAATAGAGCATCAATGAGAGGTCTGTAACGGAACTGGAGCGATGCGGCGCCCTTGATATCTCCGGCAAAGAATCTTTTGCAAATTTCTCTGGTTTGTGCAGGGAGAATGTTTGAAAGGACAGATATGCAGCCCATTGCCCCGACAGCCATCAGAGGTACGATCTCGCCGTCGTTGCCTGAATAGAGGGTCAGGTCTTCGTTTACCCTGGACATTGTATCTACGATCTTGTCTATGTTGCTGTTTGCTTCCTTTATGGCAACTATGCGCTCATGCTTCGCAAGCTCCGCGTATGTTTCCGGTTCGACGGGCGTGCCAGTTCTTGACGGTACGTTGTAAACAATGAGAGGAATGGTGCTTGCGTCAGCAATGGAGTTAAAATGACGGACAAGGCCTTTCTGAGTTGTCTTGTTGTAATAAGGAGTCACCGAAAGCGATGCATCAGCTCCGACCTCACCTGCAAAGCGCGTAAGTGAAATGGCATAGGCGGTATCGTTGCTTCCGCTCCCTGCTATCACCGGCACTCTGCCATTGACATGGCCGACAGCAAATTCAATGACGCTCCTGTGTTCCTCATCTGACATTGTTGAGCATTCTCCTGTTGTGCCGCATACCAAGAGTGCGTCGATCCCCTCTTCTATCTGCCAGTCGATCAGACGGCCGAATTTATCGAAGTCTATCCCCTGTCCTTTAAAAGGCGTAATAAGCGCTGTTGCGATCCCAGTGAAAATCATTTTTTTTGACATCGGTCTTACCTCCACTTTCTTAAGCGAGTAAAATAAATAGCCAGGATCGATCTGTAGCTGAAGATACACGTTTTTAAAATCACCTATGTCCCATTGCAACAGAGCTTAACAGTGGTTTTTTCTGACTTGTTCAGGCAGTATCTTTATCTTTAAATAAATTAGCTAACACGTCTTCCATTTCATGTGCCGGCATAGGTTTATAAAAATAGTATCCTTGCATTTGGTCACACATACATTGGTTTAAAAATTCCATCTGCTCTTTTGTCTCAACGCCTTCAGCAATTATTTTGAATCCAAGATCAGATGCTAATGAAATAATCGCCCTTGTAATTGTCTCATCTTTATTACTGACTCCTATACCTTGGACAAAAGACATATCTATCTTGACTTTGTCAACGGGCAATCCTTTAATTCGGTTTAAAGAAGAATACTCCTTTCCGAAGTCATCAATTGCCAAGGTGACTCCTATGTTTTTTATTTTTTCAAATGTTTCTTTTATTTTATCGTTAGTATCCATGGCTGTACTCTCTGTGATCTCTACTTCTAAATATTTAGCCTCTAAAGAATTTTCCTCTAAAACATCTTCTATTTGTTCAATAATACCTGGATGAATAAGCTGATGAACTGAAAAGTTGATGGCAAATTTAATTGTTTTAAATCCTTTTTCTTGCCACTCTTTACATTGCTTACATGCTGTTTTTAAAACCCAATTACCGATCGACAAGATCATTCGTGTTTTTTCTGTCAATGGTATAAATTTAAACGGTGAAACAAAGCCAAATTGCGGATGCTTCCATCGGAGTAAAACCTCTACTCCAAGTATCTCTCCGGTCGATCCATTAACCTGTGGCTGGTAATATAGTATCATTTCATTTCGTTCAATAGCCATATAAAGATCGTTAATTAATGATATATTTTCAAGTGTTGAGTTTTTTAAATCATTTGAGCACTTATAATATTGATTGTTACCGAGACTCTTGGCTTTAAACATAGCTATATCAGCATTTTTAATTAGAGTTGGAACATCATCACCATCTATCGGATATTGAGAAATCCCCAAACTTGCAGTAATGAAATGTTCCCGGCCACATAAAATAAAGGGTTCAGTAAAAATATCGATTACTTTAGACGCAATAACATCTAAATTATCTTCATCTTTATAATCATTAAGATATAAAATAAATTCATCTCCGCCTTGTCGACAAACTGTATCGCGTTTTCTTACTACACTTAACAGTCTAATGGAAAGCTGTTTTAATAATTCATCTCCCTGATCATGACCTAAAGTATCATTGATCATTTTAAATCCATCAATATCGATAAACATAATGCTGATCAATGTTTCTTGACTACGAGCTCGAATAATTCCTTGATTCACTCGGTCAATTAATAACAAACGGTTTGGCAAACCGGTTAATGCGTCATGGTAGGCCATAAAGTCTATCTTCTTATCAAAGTTTATTTGATTTATTCCCCCGGATAAAATCTTCGCCATAATTTGAAGCAGCTCTATATTTTCTTCTGTCCACTTTTTAGTTGATGTCACTGAATCGATCCCTATAAATGCCTGGATCTTTTCTTCTACAATTATAGGCACAGAAACCAAAGATTTTACATCTTGCCTGTAAAGTTGTTCCTGCTCCGTACTAGCTTCAGAAGGCATAACATTTACATCCTCAACATAAACCAGGTTGTTTTTATTAAGCTGATCTATCCACCAGGGGAAAACTTCCAGTGGTATTTCTTCGATTGTACGTACTTCGGGATTTATCCCATCACTGCACCATTCATGTGAATATGTCATTGTGTTGTTGTTATTATTTAATGTAAATAGATAAGTTCTATCTACATTAAAAAAACTGCCTATCTTTCCTAATAAATTGTTAACATTTTCATCGAAGTTTTGTTGATTTAGACTCATAAAGTTGAAAGAAATATCCAAAACCATCTTTTGAAATGCAATTTGATAATCTTTTGCTTTTATTTTGTCTAAATATATTTTAATTTTATTTAAGCCCATAAAATCGCACCTCATTTTTTTGGCACGGGTCTAAACTCTTAATTAAAAAAAGGAGAACACTAATAACTTTGAAAGTTTACTTACGGCTCTCTGTTTTTCTGTTATCGATCCTATATGTTTAGTAAACTTTTTGCCGTGGTGAAGAAAATAATCAGGGCAAAGGAATCAACGATAGTCGTTATCAATGGACTGGCCATCATCGCGGGGTCAACCTTGCATTTTTGGGCAATGATAGGAAGTATCCCGCCAACAATTTTAGCCAATACAACAGTAAAAAACAGAGTAATGCAGACTGTAAGAGATATCGACAGGCCGGCTTTTTCAAAATAATAAATCCTCAGGAAGTTAAAAGCGGACAAAACAAACCCGACTATAGATCCTACCTGGAGTTCCTTCATAAATACTCTCAAAACATCCTTGTTTTTTATTTTATCCAAAGCCAGGCCTCTTATGATCAGTGTAGATGACTGAGTGCCGGCATTTCCACCTGTATCCATGAGCATGGGGATGAATGAGGCAAGCAGAACAACAGACGTCAAAACCTTATCAAAACTTTTAATAATATTCCCTGTAAAAGTAGCGGAGATCATCAGGATCAAAAGCCAGGTTATTCTGTGTCTCGCCAATAAAAATACATTGGTCTTAAGGTACTCTTCCTCTGATGGCCGCATTGCAGCCATTCTCTGAAAGTCCTCGGTATTTTCCTGATAGATAATATCTACAATATCGTCAATTGTAACTATGCCGACCAACCTGCGTTCGCTGTCAACTACAGGCATAGAAATAAAGTCATATTTTTTAAATAAGGCTGTGATTATTTCCTGATCATCATTTGTGTTTACATATTTAACGTTTACTTCCATGAGGTCTTTAACTATCATCGAATCATCGCTTAATACAAGTTTTCTGATCGAAATAACTCCTTCAAGTCTTCTCTCATTGTCAATGATGTAGCAATTATCAATCGTTTCTTTATCTACACCTGTTTCTTTAATACGTTGTATTGCCTCTTTTACTGTCATCTGGTCTTTTAGATCTACGAACTCTATCGTCATAATGCTTCCGGCAGAGCTTTCCGGATAATTCAGGAATTGATTGATAAGTTTTCTTGTTTTTTCATCCGAATTTTTGAGAACTTTCTTTACTATGTTTGACGGCATCTCTTCTAAAAAGTCGACCTTATCATCAAAGAAAAGTTTATCAAGAATATATTTAATTTCTTCATCAGAGATCGACTCAATGATATATCTTTGAAGGTCATTCGATATGTGTGAGAAGACACCGGCTGCGATCTCTTTTGGA
>JAAZCN010000075.1 GCA_012513245.1 Synergistaceae bacterium
ATCCTCAGATGGCGATGATGAACACTGTAATGCCGTTTTTCATGGGGTTCATCTGTCTTTCAATGCCGGGCGGGGTAATGCTTTACTGGGGGCTTTCCTCCCTTATGGGAGTAGTCCAGCAGTATTTCGTAATGTCCAAAACCAAACAGGAACTTCAGATCAAGCCCTCTCTTCATAAAAATAAACCGACATCATCTACAGCAGATGACGACGAATATGAAGATGATGACTATGAAGATGATGACGATGAATAAGAGACAGGTTCTTATCAGAGTCATAGTGAGGTACGTATAATGGACAGAAATATGGAAGAAAGACGTCCGATGCCTGAAATAGAATCCCTGATCCTGGAATGTGAATCTGTAGATCAGGCCTGTGAAAAAGCCGCAGAACATTGGGAAATAAAGTCTGATGATGTTGTGGCCGACATAATCTCCGAGGATAAAAAACTCTTCGGTTTTTTTGGTTGCACATATAAAGTTGAGGTGAAGCCAATTGCTCCCATCTCTTTCATAAAATCATGCCACTTTGTAAATGAGGTCTTGGATAAGATGGACCTGGACCTGATACCCGAACTTAACGATGACGGGATGATCAACTTGGTGGGAGAAGATGTAGGAGTTGTTATCGGAAGGTATGGGGAGACACTGAAGGCCCTCGAATACCTTACAAACCTCGCCTGTCATGATGATATGTCGACCCGCAGGGTACGCTTTGACTGCGGAGGCTACCGTCTGCGTAGGGAGCAGACACTATCCAGACTGGCAGAATCAATAGCCAGGGAATCCCTGCGTAAAGGGACCGCGGTGAGCCTTGAACCAATGTCGAGCTGGGAAAGGCGCATAGTCCACCTGGCTCTAAGGGAGAACAAAGAGGTCGAAACTAAGTCTATAGGAGAAGAACCTTCAAGACGTGTCCTCGTATGTCCTGTTTCAACCCCGGAGAGGGGAAGAAAGAGGACCTCCCGCAGCAGATAAAAAATGCTTTGAACATTTTTTATATACAAAATCAAAAGGTGCGCAGAGCAGTTTAGCTTTGTGCACTTTTTATAGGGTAGTATTTGGGAAATCGCAGCAGAGAGGCCGTGCCACGGAAAATTGCGACATTGACATGTCGCGGAGAATTTGCGGCAAGGGGACTGCCGCGGAGAATTAGTTCCAATACATCAAAATCATAAAAATAACCGTCATCCCCGCATGCCTTCGAGCGGATCCAGGTCTGGGTTTTGTCTGTAATTTGTCTGCCCCTTATCGTCTCCCCCGATGCTTTTAAAGGGGGGCGGCTTTTGTTTGGGGTCTGAAAACGCAGTTATAGCCTAGATTTGAAGACACTGGTTCCCCAATAGATGCATTCGGGGACGACGGATTTAGGTTCCTTACGATTCTAACGATTGTTTGACCATCGTTTGACCGCTCTAACAACTGTTTTCACGGCGATGAAATCGCCACTTCACGCGGCACAAGTCTCATGCCGCACTTCACGCCGGTACGACCTTCACTGGCAGCTTCACGCGGCAAGATTTTTGCCGCACTTCCCGCCGGAAGTTTTCCCGGCAAATTAGAGTAAAGCAAAAAAAGTGAATTTAAGTTTTTTCACTATCTTAATCATACGTAATATGCTTGATGTAATTTATCTGAGATTAACTAGAATAAGGCCTGTACTTGAAAAATAATTATCAATAACGTGGAGGTGTGTTTATGAATAATGAAAAAATCATAACTGCTGTGAAAAAATTTGGTATTGCTGCTGCAGCCGGTGCGATAATGTTTGCGGGGGGAGCCTTTGGGACTTTTATTGCATCAGAATACAATGTTGTAAGGAACGCCCGACAGCCGGAGACAAGTATCGCTGCCTCTACGACGGCCGGAGCATACGCGCAGGATATCCATAACGGCAATCCTATTGTCAATATAGTCAAAAGAAGCTCTCCTGCTGTCGTAAACATTGATACAGAGTCTATGGTCAAACAGAGGATCAGGGGGAATCCGTTTGGTGGGGATCCTTTCTTCGAAGAATTTTTTGGTGGGGATCTTTTTGGTAACGAAGGCGGGATGCAGGAGAGGGTAGTGCCTCAAAGAGGCAAAGGCTCAGGCTTCATCGTTACTAAGGATGGGTATATTCTGACAAACAACCATGTTGTTCAAGGCGCGGACAAGATCAAGGTCACACTTTTGGATGGCAGATCTTTTGATGCTAAAAAAGTTGGGCAGGATCCTACGTTTGACCTCGCCGTAATACAGATCAAAGCTCCCGACCTTCCGGTACTTGTACTGGGGGACTCGGATGCCACTGAAGTCGGTGAATGGGTAGTAGCGATAGGCAACCCTCTTGGTTTTGAAAATTCTGTAACTGTCGGAGTAGTTTCAGCTAAAAACAGGACTCTTCAGGCACCCGGAGTCAACTTCCAGGGTTTTATGCAGACAGATGCCGCTATCAACCCCGGAAACAGCGGAGGCCCCCTTATAGATCTCAGCGGCAGGGTGATTGGGATCAACACTGCAATCGTTCCTTATGCACAGGGTATAGGGTTTGCTGTTCCTATAAACATGGCCAAACAGATCATGGATGACCTTATCCGGCATGGAGAAGTCAGGAGAGGCTGGCTTGGGGTAACAGTCCAGCCGCTTACGGCCGCGCTTGTCGATGCCTATAAGATCCCTGTTAAAGAAGGATCGATCGTTGCAGATGTACAGCCCGGTTCACCCGCAGAAAAATACGGGCTTAAAAGAGGCGACGTAATAGTATCCATATCAGGCAAGGCTGTCAAAAACAGTCAGGATGTAGTCTTTTCTGTGAGGAACAAACTTGCAGGAGACAAAGTCGAATTTGAAATATACAGGGACGGGAAAAAGAAGGCAATAGAAGTAGTGCTTGGTGAGATCGACAAGGGTGAAAATCAAAAAACAGGCAGTAAGCCCACACAGGAATCCAAGAGCGAAGCGAGGACATCAAAGCAGATGGGAATTTGGGCTTCAGAGATAGACAGTGAACTTCAAAAGCAGTTTAAACTGCGATCTTCTGAAGGTCTGGTAGTGATAAGTGTTGACAGGGGCAGCCTGGGTGCGAAACTCGGTCTTCAGCCGGGAGATGTTATCCTCGAAGTCAACAGAACGAAAATGAAAACGCTTGATGACTGGAACAGGGTCATGGGGGCGAAGAACAAATCCTTGGGCATACTTATGTCAAGGGGAGGACAGACACTCTTCATTTCGGTAGAAATATAGCTCGTCCGTGACATAACCGTTATCTTTGATCAAAACGCATGTTACTCAAACGGGGGATAGTTTTTAAAGAATAATACCGAGAAACTTGTTTGTGCAGGCCGGGAGTATTTTCCCGGCCCGTTTCTATACTTGTGCCGGTGGGCAGAAGATCAGTCTTTTTTTCTGTAGCAGAAATCACAAAGGAGATCTCCTCCCATAAGAGTTTTTTCTCTAAGCAGTTCAAGTCCGGAATCGAAACCTTCCAGGAAGGCGGCGTCACGGTCGCAGGAAATGAGAGCACCTATGTCGCCGAACCCCAGTTCTTTATAGAGATCTGCAAACTCACATTTTGTGACGTCAAAAGAGAGGACAGAGTCAGAGTCTTCTTTTATCAAGACTTCGAGCGCCCCACCCTCGGTCCACTTTGAAATGCATTTCAGTTTAAGGTTTTCCAGTCCGCCTCCATCTAGTGAGGTTTCATTTCCCAGCTTCCGTGATATTCCCTGCATCGTCTTTCGTACCAGATCATAAGTTTTTTCTTCGCCGAACTCTTCGGCAAACGCTCTTATTACAGGTCCAAGTACCTTTATTTCGATCTCCCGCTGTTGCAGGAGCGGTACCTTTACGTAGTTCTTTTTCATGTTCTTACCTCCGGTAGTTTAGTAATTTTTGTGGTAACTGTTGCGGTAATTATGCCTATATTTTAACCTAAGTTTCCTGGAAATACTTTGTTATGATAAAATAGCAGTACAAAGATCATATCAACACGAAGTAAATCGGAAAAATCAGAGGAGGTATTCCCATGACAGAGGTTAAAAACAGCGAGGATGTCATAATGGAATTGAAGGCTGAGATCGAGGCTTTAAAATGTGAAATGGCGGAGCAGCAGGAAAAGGCTGAAGCCAAGCGTATCATTGATTTCAACAAGGTGAAAAGCACCTTGGATGACGGAGCCAAGAACCTCCTTGCAGCGGTAAAGCCAATGATCGAAAAATATGAAGAACCGGGAAGAGCTGCTGTTGCCAAGGTTGGGACGAGAGTGTCAGACAATCCGTTTCTCTCTGTGGTTATAGCTTTTGGGGCCGGTATCGTAATAGGAAAACTTCTTGACTACTGTTGCTGGCGTCCTGACGAAGAATAGTACTCGGGCCTTATGGCCTTTGGACAGGGACGGTGAATAGATTGGAAATTTTTTCTAACTTGATAGTTAGTTTTTTCGATCTCGTTGAAGCCGAGGGAAGAACACTTCGAGAAAAATCTGTATTTTTGATAGAAGGATTTCTTGTTATGTTCTTTGGGTTGTCACTGATAATTTACGGAGTTTTTGCCGTTGGGGCAGCATTGTATATCTGGCTGATTGATTATACAGGAAAACCTGTTTCAGCTCTTATCGTTGCCGCACTTTTTTTAGGAACCGGGTTATGGCTTCTCTCTAAAGGTAGAGCGATAACTTACGGCAAAGGTGAGTCTGACCTTGGGGGTGGTTCTGATGTCGTATCAGAACAAAAAAGAACTGACTCTTAAAGAGGCGAAGGCCAATCTTAAGGCCGCAATGATGGAGTTCGACCCTGTCCGCATAATCAGGAGAAAACCTTTGCGTGTCATCGGGACAATGGCATTGGCGGGTATGTTGATGGGATTCACGGGCAAAAAAATATCACGTGCTTTTTTACCCGGGCCAAATCTGATCTCAGGAATAATAAAAAAACTTATATAGATCTTCAAAAGCAACTAAATATAAGAGAGCAGCCCTTTCCTTAAATGGTCGGGCTGCTCTTTTTTATTTCTGAAATACTATTATTGTAACGTACGCCTCAGTGGCCGACTCTACCGTAAAGTATTATGAATCCTCTGGGTCCCCTTACGATCTTGTAGCCTACATAGCCCTTTGAAATAGCTTCCACCTGTTTTTCTATTTCCCTTATAGGTATCTTCAGGTTTTTGCGAGTCCAAAGCGGATATGCAGGATAAAACTCCTTTTTCAGAACAAAACGCAAAAATCCTCCATAGATCCATTCTATTGCGATAATATAATATCCGCAGGCAAGTACGTTCTGCAGGCTGAAAATGTTTTTCGGTGCTACTGTTGTTATTACCGAATCATAATTTCTTGAAACTATGTTCTCTGCGTAAAACTGTGAAAGAAATTGTATGTTGTTTCCCCTGAACTCCTTGTCTACTACGCAAAAACCGGTAACTGCAGAGTTCGTGTATATTTCAGTTGCAATATTAAAATCCTTTAGAGATTCCTTGACCCATTTAGGTGAAGTTACGAGCGTCCTTAGGCAGATCAGACGGTTTTCATATCTGACACCTACAGAGAGCCCCTCCTCGCTCACAAATCTTTTTAGATCATCTTCAGAGCTTGCTACAAAAATATCACGGCTAAGTCCATGGGCTACTTCATTGTGAAGTTTTATAGAAATGCCTTCGTCTTTTTTAGAAAGTACTTCAATTGTACAGGGTACTGTCAACGCCCTTCCATCAGGCATGCTTCTTTCAACGAACAACTGCATCTTCACAGCCTTTTCCAAAATATGCGCCCTCCTTTATAGATTTAGCTTAAAAATATCCTGAGCATCATTTTATTAATAATGATCAAATTTTGATTTATATTTGCAATTATCGCACACGTATATGTACTTAAACAATAGATTTTTCTAACTTTGGTATTATAGCTGTATAATGTCGCAGAAGTGAGTGTTGGCAGAGCGCAGAACAATGTTGGAAATGAAAAGAGGTAGTTGTATGTCTTATGTAGGAATGAACAAACCTTCAAAAGCGGCCATTATTTTTGCTTATCTGATGGTCTATATTATCTGGGGTTCCACATATCTAGCCATTAGATTCACTGTTGAGACGATCCCTCCTTTTTTTTCCGGAGGGGCACGATTTCTTTGTGCCGGAATTATACTTTTGGCCGCCAGGTTTCTTCAGTCCGGTTACAGGACCACTCTGCAGGGGTGGAAAAATGCTTTTTTCGCGTCGCTGCTGCCATTCGTCATAACATACGGAATGATAACGAGCGCTGAGACTGTTGTGCCGTCTTCTATAGCAGCTCTCACTGTTGCGTTGGAGCCGCTCTGGTTCTGCTTGTTGGGATGGCTTTTGTTCGGAGGTGTAAAGCCTGTAAGGCAGCATTATATTGGAATATTTTTAGGTTTTTCGGGAATTTTTTTTCTGGTTGCAGGAGACCCTAACGCTGACTTCTCTTTTAAATCAGGCTATTTAATATGGGTGTTACTGCTTATTCTGAGCGGAATTACATGGGTAATAGGCGCCTTTATCTCAAGAAATCCCAAAATCCATGAGGACTCACTGATGTCGTCAGGGATGCAGATGCTGTGCGGCGGCGCTGTAATGATGACCATACACTTCCTGGTCTCGGCTTTCACGGGAAATTATCAGAGTGTTGCATCTTTTTCCAATAAATCAATACTTGCGCTTGCATACCTGATAACCTTTGGTTCACTTGTCGGATATACATCTTTCCTCTGGTTGATGAGAATGGAACCGGCCAACAGAGTCGCGACTCATGCCTTTGTCAATCCGATAGTGGCTGTCTTTCTGGGATGGTTTCTCGGAGGAGAACAGCTTAGCGTTAACATGCTTGTAGCAACTCCGCTTATAGTAGCATCGGTTATCCTGATGATAAGGACTCCCCGTAAAGCCTTATAAACTTTTCAGTTGCTGCTATCTTAGCCATAATACTAAATTTTTGATCTATATTTGTAATTATCGCATACGCATATCCGGTTAAACAATAGATTTTTTCATAAGTTGAAAAAAAGAAAATTGGATTATAGTTGTATAATGTCGCAGAAGTGCCTGCTGTCAGAGGACAGGACACTGTTGGAAATGAAAAGAGGTAGTCTTATGTCTCCTGTAGAGATGAACAAACCTTCAAGAGCAGCCATCATTTTTGCTTATTTGATGGTCTATATTATCTGGGGTTCCACATATCTAGCCATTAGATTCACTGTTGAGACGATCCCTCCTTTTTTTTCCGGAGGAGCACGTTTTCTTTGTGCCGGGATCATACTTTTTTCTGCCAGGTCTCTTCAGTCCGGTTACAGGACCACTCTGCAGGGATGGAAAAATGCTTTTTTTGCCTCGCTGCTGCCATTCGTCGTAACATACGGATTGATAACAAGTGCTGAAACCGTTGTGCCGTCTTCGATAGCAGCCCTCCTTGCGGCATTACAGCCGCTCTGGTTCTGCTTGTTGGGGTGGCTTTTTTTCGGAGGTGTAAAACCTGTAAGACAGCATTATATTGGAATATTTTTAGGTTTTTCGGGAGTCTTTTTTTTGGTTGCAGGAAATCCTAACGCTGATCTCTCTTTTGAAACAGGCTATTTGATATGGCTGTTGCTGCTTTTTCTGAGCGGGATCACATGGGTGATGGGCGCCTTTATCTCAAAAAATCCTAAAATCCATGAGGACTCACTGATGTCGTCAGGAATGCAGATGTTGTGCGGCGGCGCTGTAATGATGTCCATACACTTCCTGGTCTCGGCCTTCACGGGAAATTATCAGAATGTGGCTTCTTTTTCCAATAAATCAATACTTGCGCTTATATACCTGATAACCTTTGGTTCACTTGTCGGATACACATCTTTCCTCTGGTTGATGAGAATGGAGCCGGCCAACAGAGTCTCGACTCATGCCTTTGTCAATCCGATAGTGGCTGTCTTTCTGGGATGGTTTTTCGGAGGAGAACTGTTAACCTTCAATATGCTTTTAGCAACTGTTCTGATAGTAGCATCGGTTATCCTGATGATAAGGACTCCCCGTAAAGACCTCTAGTTACCTTAAAATTTACAAACAGAACACTGATGTCAAATATTGCCGGAGAAGCCATTCATTCCGGTGTATTTGGAGCAGCCGGTGATAAAACGGAAACGACCCGGTTGGCTGTAATAAATCGAGGAAAAACAAAAGACAGGCTTCCGGGATTTCCGGAAACCTGCCTGTAAGTTACTTTATGGAGGCGGCACCCGGATTCGAACCGGGGATGAAGGATTTGCAGTCCTCTGCCTTACCGCTTGGCTATGCCGCCACGAAGGAGAGTATAACAAGCAGAATATTCAGTGTCAAGACACAGAAAAGCCAGAAAATTCAG
>JAAZCN010000076.1 GCA_012513245.1 Synergistaceae bacterium
CGTAGCAGCCGGTATCTCGAAAGCTATGTCTCTCGGGGACAATGCACTGGCAGCAATCGCATGTCGTGGACTGGCAGAGATAATGCGTTTTGGAAAGAAACTCGGCGCATCTCCAATGACTCTCTCTGGTCTTGCGGGCGTTGGAGATCTCATGGTAACTTGCTATAGCATGCATTCAAGAAACTTCAGACTGGGAATGGCTATAGGCAGCGGCAAAACACTGGACGAGGCAGCGAAAGAACTTGGCCAAGTAGCAGAGGGAGCTTACACTGTAAGAGCAGTCGTAGAAAACAGCAAGAAATTTGACGTTGAAATGCCTCTTGCAGAGGGTGTCTACAGAATCCTCTACGGAGGAGAGTCACCTGATAAAATACTCAGGGAGCTTTTTTCTCGCCCATTGAAAGCTGAAAAACTTTTCTAACGTTCAGTTCAAAGCCAGACGGATAAACATTAAATTAGGATGTTTTTATCAGAAAGAACTTAACAATTGCTCAGCTACTTATATAGGGTGGCTGGGCATTCTTATTTAGGTTATGCCGTATTGATTTATGTAAACCTTCCTGCAGTTGGTGTCTCGGCTAAAAACATTAATTTGCAGGTTCTGTTTCTAGGGCAACAATGATTGCATAGAACATAGATAGATATATTGACAAATCCATCTATATATCTTAATATATTAAATACAGACCAAGGAGGTGAGACCATGAGCAAAACTATGAGTCCGTCAATTTTTGACGACATAGTACCTATCACAGAATTCAACAAAGGACGCGCGGGGAAAATATTTGAAAGTGTCAAATGCGGGCGGCCTAAAATAGTTTTTAAGAACAATGTTCCTGAATGCATTTTGATTTCACCAAAACAATACAAGGCAATGCTTGATGAGTTAGAAAATCTACAGCTTATCGCATTGTCTGATGAGCGCATGAAAAATTATGATTCCAAAACATTAATATCTTCTGAAGAAATAAACAAGAAATATGGGTATAACAACTCAGATCTCGCCGATGCTGATGAAGTTGAATTTGAGTGAGTTGGAAAGTAAGCTATCTTCCTGAAGCCGATGAGGATTTAGAGAGGCTGGATAATTCACAAAGGCTTTTGGTACTCAAAGCTATCACTAAGGTATCGTCAAATCCAAAATCGAAGTCTGATGGAGGGTATGGTACCCCATTAGGGAACAGAAATGCAGCAAAATTGGCCGATCTGTTTAAAATTAAATTAAAGAAATCCGGACTTCGTATCGTTTATAAATTAGTTCGCACCAACGATACAATGCTAGTAATTATTGTCGGTGCAAGAGCTGACAATATAGTTTATATTGAGGCTGATAAACGTTTAAAGAAACACCTGTCTCTGTAAAGTATAAAGACACTCTGGGTTTCGGGAGCTCAGATACCAAGTACATACAGAAAAAACGGAAAAATGTTGCATGCGTGATAAGAGCGACTCATATTTTATGATAAACCCTGTTACAGACCTAATTCAAAGCCACTGGACCCCCGTTCAGCAGCGCCCGGGGGAGACGATTTTTTAAGATTTTTAACTAAGGATATTAAGACCGAATCCAGGTCTATTTTTTTGACTGCATAATTCAATAAACTGAGTTCACAAAGACTATGGATTCTGGATCTCGGAACACGAAATGCAGACCTGGATCCCGGCTCAAAGGCTTACCGGGAAGACGATGGGTGAGGCATACGGGGATGACGGTAGGGCAAGAACTGGCCAAGTGCTGGTTTGAAAAGAGACCGTCTTACCGGTTTAAAACAACAATTGTTTGACAACGTTTGACGATTGTTTGACCGCCCTTAAGACCTATTTCTCCACGACACGTTTCATGTCGCAAATTCTCCGCGGCACGAACCGTGACGCAA
>JAAZCN010000077.1 GCA_012513245.1 Synergistaceae bacterium
CAATTACAACGGGCTTGATTTTGGCATTGCGACCCCCGTTCTGGTTCTTCCTGCGTTTAATGGGGCTGCATGTATTTCTATAGGTATCCCCCTGGCTCTCCTCATCGTCTGTGCTGAAAACATGCAGGCAATCGGTGTTCAGATCGCAATAGGCAAAAAACCTCCTGTAAACGGAATAACGATCATTTCCGGCATTGGCGGACTCATATCTCCTTTCTTTGGCGGGCATAACTGCAACATAGCAGGACCGATGACAGCATGGGCCGGTTCAGAGGACTGCGGTCCGGTCGATAAGAGATACGTTGCTGCGGTATGGTGCGGAATTATTTTTGCAATAACAGGCATCTTTGCTCCGCTTACAATGAGTGTTCTCGGCATGCTTCCCGGAGAGGCGACAACAGTTATCATAGGCCTTACTCTGGTCAGCATGATCATAGGCGGGCTTGAGGAATCTTTCGGAAGCGGTAAATTCAAGTTTGGGAGCTTTGCTTCCTTTGCCGTAGCGATGTCAGGAATAGTCGTTTTGCAGATAGGATCAGCGTTCTGGGCTCTTGTAGTAGGAACAGCGATCTCACTGCTGCTTGAGAAAAAAGACTATGATGAAATGAAATCCCCCCTTGACTAATTAAACAGTCATAAGTTTGTTTCAGCCATATGCAGCGGGACGTAGGCAATGCTGCGTCCCGCTTGCATTTTCATCAAGTTAAGAATATATATTCTGTTTATAAGAATTGGATTTACGATAAGATAAAAATACCGGAGGTATGTAAAAATGAAGGTTTCTTCGATCCAGCTTGAAATCAAGGATGAACGAAATAAACAGGAAATGATAAGCCATGTCCTTACTATGATGGATAAGTGCAGAGGCGATGATCTTATTATTCTCCCTGAACTGTGGAACGTTGGGTTCTTTAATTATGATAATTATAAAAACTATGCCGAAGCCATCGACGGAGAGACAGCCTCCGCTATTTCAGCAAAAGCGCGTGAGTTGGGCGCCTATGTTTTTTCAGGCAGCTTTGTAGAAAAACAGGAGGATAAATATTACAACGCAAGCGTCCTTTTCGACAGGGAAGGAAAAAACGTTGCAGAATACAGAAAGATCCACCTTTTTACCTATAACTGCAAGGAACCGGAGATACTGACACCGGGAGACAAGTTAACGGTTGCAGATACAGAATTCGGAAAAATTGGACTTGCCACCTGTTATGACCTCAGATTTCCTGAACTTTTCAGAAAAATGACCGTTGAAATGGGGGCAGAATTTTTCCTTGTTACCTCCGGATGGCCATATCCCAGGCTGGAAGCATGGAATGTGCTTAACCAGGCCAGAGCCCTTGAGAACACATGTTATCTCATCTCATGCAACGCAGCAGGGGTAAACAAGGGCATAAGGCTGGCAGGTCACAGCCAGATAGTGGACCCATGGGGCAATGTCCTTGCAGGTACCGGATATGAAGAAGCTATAGTAAGGGCAGAAATATCAAGGGAAGAACTCCTGAGGATCAGGAAAGAATTTCCTGTGCTTAACGACCGGAGATTGTAAAAGCAAACATAACTGTGCATTGTTGTCCGGCCGCTTCTAATTGGAAAGCGGCCGTTTTATTCATATTTATGTTACTATTCATTCCGATAACTTTATATTCTGTATCTGATATGACAGTAAAAACCTGCTTGGGGTGTTTGTATTGCACGATAAAGAAGTTTCACTGCTCTCTCCTCTATTTTTAAGGCTTTTTATCCCGTTTGGCCTGGGGTATTTTATATCGGTACTGCTTGGCAGCGGCAACGCTATTATGTCTCCCATACTTGTGGAAACATTTTCGCTCTCTCCTTCTGATCTGGGATTCATGACTTCTATATATCTAATATCTTTCGGATTGGCGCAATTTCCTCTGGGTGTTCTTTTGGACCGTTAC
>JAAZCN010000078.1 GCA_012513245.1 Synergistaceae bacterium
ACACGCCCATCTCTTTCCTGGCGGCCTCAAGCTCAGGCTCTATTTTTTCTCCGGGTCTGCAGGTTATAGGGATCTCGTCCCCCAGGACCTTCTTCCGGATCTTTGGGTCAACAGGCGCCGGCGTCGTTCCATAGTAACCCCTGAAGTACTGATATACTTCCTTGGATACCACTTTCCACCGTTCCCCTGAAATTACGTTCATAGCAGCCTGTGTCCCTACAAGCTGGCTCGTGGGCGTCACAAGGGGAGGATAACCCATCTCCTCGCGGACCCTCGGGACTTCCTCCAAAACCTCTTTAAACTTGTGGAGGGCATTTCCCTCTTTAAGCTGGCTCTGAAGGTTTGAATACATCCCTCCGGGTATCTGATAGAGCAGTATGTTGATATTTACTCCGCTGACTCCCATTATTATGTCGCTGTACTTATTTTTAAGTCCCTCATAGTACTCCGCAACCGGCAGGAGTTTCTCAAGGGAGAGATGTGTATCCAACGGACCGCCTTTAAGTGCGGCCACCATTGCTTCTGTGGCAGGCTGGCTCGTTCCCATCGCGAAGGGTGATATTGCGCAGTCAACTACATCGGCGCCAGCCTCAAGTCCCGCAAGATAGCTCATTGCCGCCATGCCGCTCGTATAGTGGCTGTGTAGCTGTACCGGCAGGTTTACCTTCTTTTTGATGGCTCTTACAAGTTCGGAAGCAGCCACCGGGGACATAAGCCCTGCCAAGTCCTATATACATATCGAGTCGGCGCCCATGGCCGCCATATCTTTAGCCTGTTGAGCAAAGAGATCAAGCGTATGGACGGGGGATATGGTATAAGAGATCGACAACTGCAGCTCTCCACCCTCTTTTTTTACCGCTTCCGCAGCAATGGACATATTACGCAAGTCGTTAAGCGCGTCGAATATCCTAATAATATCTATACCGTTGCCTATCGCCCGCTTTACAAATTCACGGTCTGTTTCGTCTGAGTAATGCCTGTACCCAACAAGATTCTGCCCTCTAAGCAGCATCTGCGTCTTTGTCTTCTTCATACGCTTTTTGATCTGACGCAGCCTTTCCCAGGGATCTTCGTTCAGGAAACGCATTGCAGAGTCAAAGGTAGCTCCTCCCCACATTTCCACTGAATGGTAACCCACCTCGTCCATGACCTCACATATGGGAAGCATGTCCTCTGTTCTCAGTCTGGTCGCCATTATGGACTGATGAGCATCGCGGAAAGCAGTCTCCATTATTCCGACTCGCGGTCTGGGGGCAACGGCTTTTTTCTCCGGTTTAGGTGTCTCTTTTACTTCGATAACAGTTTTCACTCTCTCTTCAGCAGAGCACTCTTTCACAGGTTCCGCAGCCTCGTTTCCTTTACAGTCAGCAGCGCAGCTCACCTTTGTGGCTATCACGCGGCCCTTGGTGTCCTTGATCTCCTGCTTTAACTCGCTTTTTTCCATTTATTACTATTCCTCCATTTTCATGGCGGCCATATGGCTGTAATAACGCCACCGCGCCTTTATACTCTTTTCTTCCTCTTTCAGCAGCATTTCTGCCACTTCCGGACTTGCTGTTACAAGGCTCTTATAACGGCCCTCATTGTAAATATAATCCTTTAGAGGCAGACTGGGTTCTTTGCTGTCGAGGACGAGCGGGTTCTTGCCCTCTTTAGCCAAGTCAGGATTATACCGCAATAGTATCCAATGTCCGGATTCTACAGCCTTTTTCTGCTGTTCAAGCCCTTTCATCATATCTATTCCGTGGGCTATGCAATGGCTGTAAGCTATTATGATCGATGGTCCGTCATAGGCCTCCGCCTCGCGGAAGACTTTGACCGTGTGGGCATCATTGGCTCCCATGGCCACCCTTCCAACGTAGACGTTCCCATAGCTCATTGCCATGAGTGCGAGGTCTTTCTTGCCCATCCTCTTCCCGCCGGCAGCAAATTTAGCCACTGCTCCGCGCGGAGTGGATTTTGACATCTGACCTCCTGTGTTGGAGTAGACCTCGGTATCAAGGACCAGGATGTTGATGTTTTTGCCTGATGCTATTACGTGGTCAAGTCCTCCGAAGCCTATATCG
>JAAZCN010000079.1 GCA_012513245.1 Synergistaceae bacterium
GGAGCATGTTCTTATGTCTGCCCGGCAAACCGTCATCTGACCCAATCTTTCAGGGACGGCAAATCAACGATCATGGCCATGCGCAGAAAGGCGGCGGTCAAGTAATGGAAAGACTGCTTGCAGTATCAAGCTCACCTCATATACATGGACCACAGGACACCAGGGTCATAATGTCATGGGTACTTGCTGCCCTCGCTCCGGCAGGAGCTGCCGGGATATATTTCTTCGGACCAAGGGCAGCTGCCGTTATGGCAGTCTGCGTCGCAAGCTGCAAGATATCCGAGTATATCTGGCAGAGACTGGCAAAACAGACCATAACGATAGGAGACCTCTCCGCTGCTGTTACAGGACTGCTTCTGGCGTACAACCTCCCCCCTTCCATTCCTTTCTGGATGGCGGCAGTTGGAAGCGTATTTGCCATTGTTGTAGTAAAACAGTTCTTCGGAGGAATTGGCTGCAACATCGTAAACCCGGCACTTGCGGGCAGGGCGCTGATGACATCAAGCTGGCCCGTTTCAATGACATCATGGACTGTTGACGGTGTTTCGACCGCGACTCCCCTTGCAATGATAAAAGAGGGGGCTATCGAGGGTCTCCCCGGGATATATGATTTGTTTATCGGCAACATTGGAGGCTGCATCGGAGAGACTTCTGCTGCCGCTCTTCTGATAGGCTTCGCCATCCTGCTTTACAAAGAAATAATAAGCTGGCATATCCCGGTAGTCTATATCGGTACGGTAGCCGCTTTGACCGTAGCCTTCGGCAGACCGGCCGGCCCCTTATACGAAGTGGTAGCAGGAGGTCTTATCCTCGGAGCCATCTTTATGGCAACGGACTACACAACTTCTCCAATGACGAAAAAGGGTCAGGTCATCTTCGCCCTTGGGTGCGGACTTCTTACCTCGCTCATCAGGGCCTTCGGAGGATACCCTGAAGGTGTTTCTTACTCGATACTGATAATGAACCTCACTGTTCCGCTTATTGACAAATTTACCCGACCCCGCATATTCGGAGAGGTGAAGAAGCATGGCTAAGATATTTAAATTAGGTGCTGTGCTCTTTCTCATCACGGCTATCACCGGGCTCATTCTCGGCGGAGTTTACACAATGACACTCGAACCGATCAGCTCCGCAAAGGAAAAGGAAAAGATGGCCGCATTTGCAGAGACTCTTCCTGAAGCCTCTGATTTTGAGGAAGTGGATCGTCCGCAGAATAACAGTCTCATCAAGGAAGTAAACAAAGGCTCCGCCAACGGAGAGATCGTGGGATACAACATAACGGTGACTCCGAAAGGATACGGCGGCCTCATAGAGATGGTGGTCGGTATCGACGATGAGGGCAAACTGATCGACATCAAGATTTTAAGCCATACTGAGACCCCGGGACTCGGCGCGAAGGCTGTCGATCCTGATTTCTCAGATCAATTCGAACAGAAGGACGTAGACAGTGTTGTAATAACAAAGACCAAGCCAGCTGCGGAAAATGAAGTCCAGGCCATATCAGGAGCCACCATAACTTCAACCGCAGTGGCCGATGGTGTCAACACGGCTCTTGAATACTGGGCCAATAATCTGAAAGGGGAGGGGAATAACCAATGATGAGTCCTCTCAGATTGCTTAAAAACGGTATACTGACAGAGAACCCAACCTTTGTACTGGTTCTGGGATTATGCCCGACCCTTGCTGTCACGACGAACGCTTCAAACGGTTTCGGAATGGGACTTGCTGCAACAGCGGTACTGATGGGTTCAAACGTGATGATATCTATGATCAGAAAGTTCATCCCTGATGAGATACGCATACCGGCTTTCATCGTCGTTATTGCCGGATTCGTTACCATTGCCCAGCTTCTGATCTCTGCATATGCCCCTGCACTCGATAAATCGCTTGGGATCTTCATCCCACTTATCGTTGTTAACTGCATAATCCTTGCCAGGGCCGAGGCCTTCGCGTTTAAAAACGGAGTAATAGAATCTCTTTTCGATGGAATTGGGATGGGGATGGGATTCACTCTTGCGCTTACATTTATAGGAGGGATAAGAGAACTTCTGGGGAACGGAACTATCTTCGATTTCAACCTTATGCCTTCTTTTTACCAACCTGCCCTACTTGTCATACTTGCTCCCGGCGGCTTTATAACGCTGGGAATACTCATAGCTCTTTTCAGGAAAATGCAGCTTAGAAAAGAAGAGGAGTCCACCGGTTTTAAGCCTGATTTTGATGGCTGGGAAAAGCTGGATGCCTGTGAGGGCTGCGGACTTCAGAAATATTGCGGAGGCGGCCTGAACCTGCTCTGTGGAAAAGAAGAAAAGGAGGACAAAGAATAATGTCTCTGTTAGCACTTTTCTTTGGCGCCATTTTTGTAAATAACATCCTACTGGCTCGCTTCCTGGGCTGCTGTCCCTTCCTGGGAGTCTCCAGCAAACTTGAGACAGCCAAAGGCATGGGTATTGCTGTCATTTTCGTTACCGTGATGGCTGCAACTATGACATGGTTGGCCTATACGTTTATTTTGGTGCCATTGGGATTGGAATATCTTTACACTCTCTCGTTTATCCTGATAATAGCTGCCCTTGTTCAGTTTGTTGAGATTGTGCTCAAGAAGGTCCAGCCGGGCCTCTACAGATCGCTTGGCATATTCCTTCCTCTGATCACTACGAACTGTGCTGTGCTCGGAGTCGCAGTGATCAACATGAACGAAAAATATACCTTTATAGAATCGATCGTCCATGCATCTGGTGCATCAGCCGGATTCCTTCTGGCGATAATACTGATGGCCGGGATAAGGGAAAGAATAGAGATCAGCCAGAACATGCCGAAGTGCCTCAGAGGACTTCCTATCGCGCTTGTTACCGCGGGACTCATGTCCATTGCTTTCATGGGCTTCAGCGGGCTTATCAAATAGGGGGAAAATGATATGACTGGAATGATGTATCCGGCAATAATAATGGGAGGCTTGGGGCTGATTTTCGGCGCACTTCTTGCGTTTGCCTCAAAAAAATTCCATGTTGAAACTGACCCCCGGCAGGCAAACATCCGAGCGATCCTTCCGGGTGCTAACTGCGGGGGATGCGGATATCCCGGGTGCGACGGTTTTGCCGAGGCTCTTGCAAACGGAACAGGAAAGACCACTGGCTGTGCTGCCGGAGGTTCCGCACTGGCAGAGAGCATCGCGGCGATCCTCGGAGTGGATGCCGTAAAAGATGAGCCAAAAATCGCCTTTCTCAAGTGCAAAGGATCAAACGACAAAACTGTTAAAAACTGCGTCTATTACGGAGAATATGACTGCAGGGCCGCAGCCGTAGTTCCGGGAAAGGGCCCCACTTCATGCGCTTATGGCTGTATGGGACTTGGGACCTGTGTAAGTGTGTGCGCTTTCAACGCCATGACGATAGTAAACGGTTTAGCCGTAGTAGACCCGGAAAAATGTGTGGGATGCGGAGCCTGCGTCGATAACTGTCCCAGAGACGTCCTTGTTCTGGTCCCCAGAAAATCAAAGGTCCATGTATCCTGCAACTCGCCTCTTAAGGGACCTGATGTCAAAAAGGTATGCTCAGCCGGGTGCATAGGGTGTACTCTCTGTGTCAAAAGCTGCCCTGTCCGGGCAATAGAGATGAAGGGCGCTTTGGCAGTCATCGATCCGGCTAAATGCATCAACTGCGGGATATGCGCTACAAAATGTCCGACAAAAAGTATAACAGACAGAAGCACCGAGGAGGAAAGGGCCGCTTCCGCTGTCCAGGAAACGGTATCTGTTTAGATAAAATATGACAAGAGGGGTCTCGGCCATGGCCGAGACCCCTCTTGTCATATTGTTGGACTATCCTACTTTTTGTACTCAGCTGCAAGCTTTCCAAATGCCGGCAGAGATGCCTCGATCTGGTCGGTCCTGACACAGTATGAGATACGTGCGTATCCGGGGCATCCAAAACCATCGCCGGCCACCAGAAGCAGTTCATATTTTTTAGCTTTTTCGCAGAAAGCCGCGGCATCAGGCTCAAAAGCCTTGACAAAAAGGTAGAAGGCTCCGTCAGGCTTTGCACATTCGTACCCCATTTCCTTCAGAGCACTGTAAAGTATATCCCTGTTCTTCTTGTAGATCGATATGTCCGATGTGCGCCCGAGACACCTTGCGATCAGATGCTGGAACAAGCTTGGGGCGCAGACATATCCAAGAGCTCTGCCCGCTCCGCAGACAGCTGCATAAACATCCTCGCCATCCTCCATCTTATTTGAGACGAGAACGTAACCGATCCTCTCTCCCGGCAGAGAGAGCGATTTACTGTACGAATAACAGACAAAAGTATTGTTGTAATGGTTAAGAAGAAAAGGAACCTCTACATCCCCATAGACCAGTTCCCTGTATGGTTCGTCTGAAATCAGATAGATCACATGACCAAATTCCTCCGCTTTTTTATCCATTATCGAACAGATCTTTTTGATAGTATCGAGCGAATAAACTACACCTGAAGGGTTGTTGGGCGAATTAATTATGACAGCCTTGGTATTTTTGTTTATAGCTTTTTCAAATTTTTCGATGTCTACCTGAAAATCTTCGGTATTGGCTGGTATAACTGACAATGAGGCTCCGGCTGATTCCACATAGACCTTGTACTCCGGGAAGTAAGGGGCAAAGGTCAGAAATTCATCTCCGGGAAGCGTCAAAGCCCTGCAGCACATCGAAAGGGCTCCGGCCGCTCCTGCGGTAAGATAAAAATTATCCGCACTTATATGGGTCCCGTATTTGCTGTTTGTGTGATCAGCCAAGGCCTTTCTTACGCTCAGATCACCCTGTGCGGATGTGTAACCGTGGATCTTTGTCGGGTCCTCATTTGTGAGGAGATCGATAATCGTATCCCTTACAAAATCCGGAGCCGGGACATTTGGGTTCCCTATGCTGAAGTCAAAAACTTTATCTGTCCCTATCTCGCTGCCTCTTTTTTTGCCATATTCGAATATCTCACGGATCTCTGAACGTTTTTTCCCAAGCTCTAACATTTTTTCTGACAACATGGGAGCATCGCCTTCCTCTCAGCATACTAATGTTTAATTTTACGACATTTTACAGGTTTTTGTGGTCTTTACTGCAATTATTTTTGATAATAGGTAGGTAAATTATATGTCATGTAGGGATAAAAACAAAATATATATTCTCTTGCTGAATTTTGACCTCTGAACAAAATTCTTCAATTCAAACATATCTGTAAAATCAATGATTTATGTAAGGATTTCCATGGCAAAAAATTTATTGTTATGATATTCTTACACTGCGGTTAATAGGTCAGCAAACAAACGATCATCAATTAGGTCTCCTTCGTCGGAGATCAAATCAAGGGGAGGATCTTTCAAAATGAAAAAACGCGGTATTATTGCATTTTTGCTTGTTCTTTGCTTCGCTGCTGCAGCCTTTGCAGCATTAGGTCCCATTAAGCTCAGCGACCAGAAACCAACCTTTATCTATGTAGGACCGGTCGGTGACGGCGGATACAACTTTATGCACGACCAGGGCCGGAAGTTGATGGAAAAGCTCAACCCCGGCATCAAGGGCTCGATCGTTGAATCAGTCCCCGAAGGCCCCGACGCAGAAAGAGTAATGGAGACGGCCATTCGTAACGGATCAAAAGTTATATTTGCCAACTCATTCGGTTATATGGACCACGTTATCAACGTAGCCAAGAAGTATCCCGACGTATATTTCATGCACTGCTCGGGCTACAAAGTTGCTCCGAACGTAAGCACATATTTCGGCCGCATGTACCAGCCCCGCTATCTTTCAGGCCTGGTTGCGGGCAAGGCCACAAAATCAAACCTTATAGGATATGTCGCAGCCTACCCGATCCCCGAAGTTATCCGTGGTATAAACGCCTTCACCCTGGGCGTCCGCAAGGCCAACCCAAAGGCAAAGGTAAAGGTAGTCTGGATCTTCTCATGGCATGACCCTGCAAAGGAAAAAGAGGCTACAAAACCTCTCTACGATGCAAAGTGCGACACTATTGCAATGCACGCCGACACCGGCGGAGCTCCGCAGGCTGCAGAAGAGCTTGGCATGTGGGTCATTGGTTACAACAACCCAATGGACAAATATGCTCCTACGCGCCACCTCGTGACCCCGATCTGGAACTGGGGACAGTACTATGATTATGCAGTCAAGAAAATTGAGAAGGGCACCTGGAACTCCGAGCAGATCTGGTGGAGCATGAAAGACGGAATGGTCGACCTTTCAAAATACGGCAAGGCCGTTTCTGAAGATACAAAAAAACTCGTGGCTGCCGAAAAGAAAAGGATCCTTGACGGCAAATGGGATGTTTTCCATGGTCCTATTAAGGGCCAGGACGGTAAGGTAGTTGTCCAGCAGGGCAAGAAACTCAATGACGGAGAAATGCTCAGCATGAGCTGGTTCGTTGAGGGAGTAGAAGGAACTATCTCCAAATAGTAATTACTTACGGATCACTTAGAAGAGGAAGGGCGCGTTATTGCTCTTCCTCTTTATTATTGTTTAAGGTACTATCAAAACATTATGATATAAATCAAAAATCTGGAGGTCTGATCCTTGAGAAGGACTATTATTTTAGCTACAGTTTTTATTTCATTTCTCTTTTCTGCCGTGCCGCAAACGGCATATGCGCTCGAGCAGAGGCTGTACGATGTGGCCATAATAGGAGCGGGGTCGGGAGGATGTTCGGCAGCCATACAGGCCGCAAGGATGGGAA
>JAAZCN010000080.1 GCA_012513245.1 Synergistaceae bacterium
AGGGGCAGAAAGTAAAATGCCTGAACAGAGTAGGCGAAGAAGTATCTGAGGGAGAAATATTTGCAGTAACAGAACCGCTTAAGGACCGCACAACGGTTGTAAGCGTTATCATCCCTAAAAAACTGGTCGGAGAAATCCGTGCCATCAAGGTGGTGGGCTAGCCATGACAGAAAAAGCAAATGTCATCTGTCGCTGTGAAGAGATAGAGATCGAAGAAATACGTAAATGGATCGCACTCGGATATGACACTTTTGATGAACTTAAGAGGGTAATCCGCGTCGGAATGGGTCCATGCCAAGGCAGGGGCTGCCGCGATATAATCCTCCGTGAGCTCTCAAAATCTACAGGCAAACCGATAGCAGATCTTGATCCCGGAACCATTAGGCCTCCGGTAAAACCGATAAAGCTCGGCGTACTTGCCGAGGACCAATAGGAGGTGTATATGATGGATTTCCCAAAAACAGCTGATGTAGTAATAATTGGCGGAGGTGTTGTTGGAGTAGCCACTGCCTATTATCTTGCGAAATCTGGAAGAAAAAACGTTGTTCTTTTAGAGAAAAACACCGTATGCTCCGGTTCGACAGGCCGGTGCGGAGCAGGCATAAGAGCACAGTGGGGACTTGAACTCAACTGTCGCATGGCTCTGTCATGCCTTGACACCTTTGAACAACTTGACGATGAACTTGGACTTCCCACAGGACTAAATCAGGGCGGATATCTTCTCGTAGCCTATAAGGATAAAGAATGGGAACAGTTCAAAAAGAACGTTGAACTTCAGCACAGCCTCGGCATCGATACCGAGGTATTCACTGACGTCAAAAGAGCGCATGAAATATGCCCCGGAGTAGCAGTAGACGACGCAGTCGGCTTCACCTTCTACCAGAGGGACGGCCACGCTGACCCATTCCTGACAACTTTCGCATTCCAGGAAGCGGCCAAGCGTCACGGAGCAAAATTCTACAAATTTACAGAAGTAAAGGCACTTAATGTAGAATCCGGAAAGATCAAATCAGTAGAGACAAACCGCGGCACTATCGAGTGCGGACAGGTGATCAACTGCGCAGGCGCATGGGCACAGGACATCGCATTGATGGCCGGCATAAAGCTCCCTAACTGGGCTGAACGCCATGAGATCATCATCACCGAACCGGTAGAGCCGGGCGTCTGTCCTCCGATGCTCATGAGCTTCAGCGGAAACTATTATATACAGCAGCGCCCGAATGGATCGATTATTGCCGGTGAAAGCCCTACCCATGAACCTCTTTTGGGATACACATCCTTATCTAAATCATTAGACAGCATCTCTAAGGTAGTTATGAAGATGCTGCCCAGAGCAAAAGATATTCGAGTAGTACGTCAGTGGGCGGGATATTATGACATGACCCCAGACGCAGCTCCTATCCTTGGCGAGACAGATGTAAAAGAATTCTGGCATGCCACTGGCTTCTCCGGACACGGATTCATGCTCGGACCCGTTGCCGGACAGATAATGACGGCTCTCCTCAACGGAGAAACCCCCCCGATCGACCCGACGATCATGGACTATCGTCGCTTCGAACGTGGAGAACTTATTGTTGAGCCGAACGTAGTCTAGTCTGACAAAGACAATTATTTTTGAGGGCGGGTCTTTTGACCCGCCCTTTTCATATATCGGAAACAACTTTTAAAACAAGATCCTCATCTATATCTTATAATTGGAACCGAGGTGAGCAAAATGGAATTTATCAATGTAAAAGGAAATACATGGGTAGCTTGCGGACCCGTAAATATTGGAGCCTTTGTAAAAAATGGAGAGGCAGTCCTTATCGACAGTGGTAACGATTCCTCTGCAGGTAGGAA
>JAAZCN010000409.1 GCA_012513245.1 Synergistaceae bacterium
CTCATAACGGCAAATTTTTCTTTTGCAACTGAGTCAAGTGAATTACCAAGGTATTCGGAATGGTCTATGCCTATCGGCGTTATAAGGGTGAGTAAGACGTTTGAAAGTATATTTGTAGCATCAAGTCTTCCGCCTAGCCCTGCCTCAACAACTGCTATGTCGACCTCTTCTTCTGCAATTATTATGAAGGCCGCTGCCGTTGTCAGCTCAAAATATGTGGGCGGATCAGCTATCAGGCGTTCTGATGATCTTAACTCAGTCTCTATAATTTCCAGAGCTCTTTCCCATTTTTCAGGAAGTGCCTCTTCCCCGCCGACGAGAAGCCTCTCGCCGAAGCAGACCAGATGGGGGCTTGTATAGAGGGCTGTCTTACAGCCCGATTCTTTTAGAATAGAAGAAAGAGTGGCCGCTGTTGAGCCCTTTCCGTTTGTTCCTACGACATGAACAGCTTTAAATTTTCTTTCAGGGTTTCCGAGAAGAAGGAACAAATGTGAAAGTCTGGCAAGTCCGGGTCTTATCCCCGGGCTTGCCAGATATTGAAGTGTTGTCTCTATGTTCCGGAATCTCTTAGTGTCAGACATTATCAGTCGTTGAGGCTTGAAAGGTTCTCTCTTATCCTGTCTCTCTTTGCCTCGTTGTCAGAAAGAGAGGTCTTTTCCTTAATTATAATTTCTTCAGGTGCTCTATCAACGAACTGCGGGTTTGCAAGCTTTGTCCTGCTCTTTTCAATGTCCTTTTCGATCTTGGAAAGGTCGTTTTTAAGGCGCTGGATCTCCTTGTCAATTTCAAGAAGATCTCCGACCGGTAGATATACCTGAACGTCGTCAAGAACAGAGGCAAGGCTCTTCTGCGGCTTCTCGGTCCCTCTCTCCATTATCTCTATCCTCTCGACCTTGGTGAGGAGTGTTATCTGAGATTCGGAGGACCTGATAAGAGCAAGTTTTTCGTCATTATGTACAGAGAGGACAGCTCTTGGGATCACCTGCTGAGGAGCTATATGCGCTTCAGCTCTAAGATTTCTTACCGACCTGATGACCTCGCGTACCAGATCCATCTCTTCTATAACATTCTGATCAATTTTTTCGAGTCTTGGGGCAGGCCATCCAGTGCGTTCTATTATTCCTTTGCAGAACGGGAAAGCATGCCAAAGCTCCTCGGTCACAAATGGAATGAAAGGGTGCAGTAACTTCAGCACGTCTTCAAATAGAGCAAGAAGGATCGCCTGAGTCGTCTTTCTCCTCGCTTCGCCCTCTTCCCCTCTAAGTGCGGGCTTGGAAAGCTCGAGATACCAGTCGCAAAGTTCTCCCCAGACGAAATCATACATAAGCCTTGCCGCTTCACCAAAGAAATAGCCGTCAAGCAGTCGGGTCAGCTCAGTTGATACCTGTGATATTCTGTTAAGGATCCACTTATCGTGCAGCTGTAATTCATTATCGTGCCACGTCATACCGGGTTCGGAGTCCTCAAGGTTCATCAGGGCGAAGCGGCTTGCGTTCCAGAGCTTGTTCATGAAGAGCCTGTAGGTCGCTATCCTTTCTGTAGAAAGGAAAATATCTCGACC
>JAAZCN010000081.1 GCA_012513245.1 Synergistaceae bacterium
AATGTGCAGCAAATTGGTAACGCATCCCGTGCATTATTTTATAGGAAACACATCATGTGTATGCCACAGTACGCCACCGCCTTCCGGGAAAATCTATAATCATTACAGATTTATTAATATACACCAAGAGTTGTTTTTGTCAAGGCACAAGTCGCAGTGTGTCTACTGCAAAGTACGGTGCTTGTTTTGCCCGCCTCTGCCGATATTGATCTACTTCGCAGGATTTACAAGGAGGCGATAGAAAGTGATAAAAGCAAGAGAAATATGTGTGCACTTCAGCTGCTCATGCTGACATTCGCAAGACCGAAAAACTTCCGCTTCGCACAGTGGTAAGAGTGTAGCCTTGACCGGAAGGTATGGCTGACCCCTTCGAAAAGGTCTGACAAACAGGCTGATCACGTGGATGTCATTGACAACGTTTCTAATAATTTACTCAGCTTTTACGAAACGTATATATTTATTAAACATCGTTTTGATAGACTTACATCAACATTATAGAGAGCAGGGTGGGAAAATCGATTGACAACGAACTGTGCCGAAATAACAGATGAACAGAAAAATTCGCTTGACTACATCATAAAAAACGAAGAGATAAGGACAGTTTTTCAACCAATAATATCACTGAGAGACGGCGATATCCTCGGGCATGAAGCACTGAGCAGGGTAACGTGTGAAAGTGAAATAAAAGATCCGGAGATGCTTTTTCTTGTTGCTGAAAAGTACAACCGGCTGTGGGAGCTTGAAATGCTCTGCAGAAAAAAGGCCCTGGAGGCTGCGTTCGAATTCATGATACCTCCCTACAGTAAAAAACTCTTTATAAACGTAAACCCCAACATAATAAATTACGAAACATACAAAAAGGGTTTCACGAAATCCTTCCTTGCACAACACGATATCGCATCGGAAAATGTCATTTTTGAGATCACCGAAAGAAACGTGATTATGGATCTAAGAGGCTTCCTTGCAACGATCAACAACTATAAAAGCCAGAATTTCAAAATAGCCATAGATGACGGAGGTGCAGGATATTCCGGTCTCAATCTTATCAGTGATGTCCGGCCGAACTATCTCAAGCTTGATATGAAACTGATCCGCAATATAAATTCAGACAGGATGAAATATGCTCTTGTAAAAGGCATGGTGGAATTCTCAAAAGAATCCAATGTTTCTCTTATAGCCGAAGGGATAGAAACATATGAGGAAATGGACACACTGGTCAGCCTCGACGTGCCATATGGCCAAGGATACATTATACAGAGACCGGACGCTCAGATACGGGAAATCGAACATGACGTTCTGCAGACTCTCAGAACTATTAACCTGAAGAAGAACCATATTATGCAGAATACCGTTTCCAGTCTTTATATCAAGAATCTTTCGACCTATGCCGAAACTGTCTCACCGAACGAGCTCATATCGAATGTTTATGATATGTTCAGGCTTGACCAGGGTCGTTTTGGAGTATGTGTGGTTGAAGATGGTTATCCTGTCGGAATAATATCGCGTGAAAAACTGGCGATAAAGCTGAGCGGTCAATACGGCTTCACTCTCAACGCAAGAAGACCGGTATATGAGATCATGGACCGGGATTTCCTTTCCGCGGACCACGAAACTCCTGTCAGTACAGTATCTTCCACCTCGATGTCGAGGCCAAACGATAAAATATATGATTTCATTGTTATCACTGAAGAAGGCAAGTACTCAGGCGTCGTTACTGTAAAAGAACTGCTTCTGAAGACAACTGAACTGGAAGTATCAACAGCAAAAAATCAGAATCCTTTAACCGGCCTTCCCGGAAACCAGATCATAGAGAGGAAGCTTGACCGGGCTATATCTTGCCAGGATAGGTACAGTGTGGCTTACATCGATATCGACAACTTTAAGGCATACAATGATGTTTATGGGTTTGAAAAGGGCGATCTGGTGATAAAGCTCCTTGCTGATAAGCTTTCGTCAGCCTTGCCTGAGAGCGAATTTCTTGGACACATAGGCGGAGACGACTTCCTTGTCATATTAAGTGACCATACAGACGAATCCTTTTTTCATGACCTTATAAACGATTTCGAGCATGAGGTCCTGGCCCTTTACGATCAGGCGGCTGTAGAGCG
>JAAZCN010000082.1 GCA_012513245.1 Synergistaceae bacterium
CCGCAGTCTATCCATTCAAAGCCGGCAGGATCATAATCCTGTTCCCAGAGCTGTGGTGTTTTTTTGTAAAAATTATTTATATCTTTGAGCCAGAGAAGTACCCCCTTGTGGATATCGTCTTCCAACACGTGCCAGTCAAGACTGAAGTCGTGGTTCCATTCCCTCTCCTGACCAAACTCGCCCCCCATGAAAAGAAGCTTTTTACCCGGATGTCCCATCATCCAACCGAAGAGGAGCCTAAGGTTCGCCGCTTTCTGCCACCTGTCCCCCGGCATTTTGCCCCACAGAGATCCCTTGCCGTAAACGACCTCGTCATGGGAAAGAGGTAAAACAAAGCTTTCGGAATATGCATACCACATCCCGAACGTCAGTTTGCTGTGGTGATATTGCCTGAACACAGGGTCTTTGGACATGTACCGGAGTATATCGTTCATCCAGCCCATGTTCCACTTAAATCCGAAACCAAGACCACCGAGCCATGTAGGCCGCGATACCATCGGCCAGGATGTTGATTCCTCAGCGGTCACCTGAACGTCGGGATATTCCATGTATATTGTCTCGTTTAGTTTTTTCAGGAAATCTATAGCCTCTATGTTCTCATTCCCGCCGTAAGAATTTGGGAGCCATTCACCCTTTTTTCTGGAATAATCAAGATAAAGCATTGAGGCCACAGCATCGACACGCAGACCATCGACATGATACCTGTCCAGCCAGAAATGAGCTGAAGAAAGCAGGAAGCTCCTTACCTCATTCCTTCCGTAATTGAATATGCAGCTTTTCCAGTCCGGATGAAAACCTTTCCTTGGGTCTTCGTGCTCATAAAGGGCTGTTCCATCAAATTTTGCAAGTCCAAAGGCATCAGCCGGAAAATGAGAGGGTACCCAGTCCAGTATTACTCCTATTCCAGCCTTATGGAGAGAATCTATAAGTGTTCTGAAATCGTCCGGCGAACCGTATCGAGCTGTCGGTGCAAAATAGCCTGTTGTCTGATATCCCCAGGAACCATAAAAGGGGTGCTCCATAACAGGAAGAAATTCAACATGGGTAAATCCATTTTCAACAAGATAGGGCGGCAGCTCTTCCGCAAGTCCAAGCCAGGAGAGATATTCGTTTTCCTCAGTTCTTCTCCAGGAACCGGCGTGCATCTCATATACCGACTGTGGAGAGGAAAGCGAGCTTTTTTCTTTTCTTGATGACATCCATTCGCTGTCATCCCACTGGAATGACAGCTCCGGGGAGACCCTCGAAGCAGTATCGGGGGGCGTTTCCCAGAAAAAGGCAAAGGGATCACCTTTGTCCAGTTTTACTCCTGTATCGGTTGTTATGGAGTATTTGTAAGAAGACCAGTCTTCCACTCCGGGGACAAAACCCTCCCATATACCTGATGAGTCCCATCTTGGGGCAAGTTTATGGCTCTCTCTGTTCCAGGCATTGAAGTCTCCCATAACAGAGACCTCCGCGGCGTTGGGGGCCCAAACAGCAAAGAGGACCCCTTCTTCTCCTTCGTGAAGCATCCTGTGTGCGCCCAGAAAATCGTAAAGTCTGCAATGGCTTCCTTCACGAAAAAGATAGATATCTGTCTCTCCGGCAAGACTCAAACCTTGGATGACACTGCTCTTCTTTTCTTTTCTCAACAGACGCACCTCCTTGCTTATAATGATGCTATTATAGCTGATAAGCCAAGGATTCTTAACAACCAGACTTTAGCGATTAGGAGCGGAGGTATGCTGATGGACTCATTGTTTTCATACAACAGAATAGATCAAAAAATAATGTCTATGCTGAAATCTGCAATAGGTGAAAGAAACGTCTCTTCCGATGAAGAAAAACTGATCTCATATTCACACGATGAGGTCCCTTCTTCTGCATATGAGGGCGATCACACGGCAGAAGCGCTTGTATTCCCTGAGTGCAGCGCTCATGTCTCCGAAATAATGAAAATAGCTTCGGCCAACAGGATACCTGTTACTCCAAGAGGTGCCGGAACAGGACTTTCAGGAGGGGCGCTGCCGGCATTCGGCGGCATCGTTATGTCCTTTGAAAAGATGAATAAAATAATTGAACTTGATGAGAAAAACCTTACTGTGACAGTTGAACCGGGAGTAGTCACATCGGAGATAAGCAAACTCGCATCCAAACACAACCTCCTTTACGCAGGGGATCCATGCAGC
>JAAZCN010000083.1 GCA_012513245.1 Synergistaceae bacterium
GACCAATCTCATAGTAATCGTCCGGAAGCCTCAGCAGGATTGCGACCTCTTCCCTTGTGAAGATTGCCCGATTCTTATGTGCTGCCTTCTTCATCGGAATCCTTGTGACACTGCTTCTGAATGTCGATGCTGCTGCGAAATCCCTGTTTTGTGCATAAGAGGAGAATGACGCAAGTGCTGACAGGCGCTGGTTCTTAGTGGTTGCACTACATCCTCGGGACTTTTCAAGCCACGACAGGAAGTCGATCATTGTTTGGTAATCGAGAGCCTCAAAAGATATCTGGTCAGCTGAGATGCCTTTCTCCTGATACATATATTTCAGAAGCAGTCTGAAAGCTGCTTTGTACGACTTTATTGTATTCGGGCTGGCACCTACAGCGCCCGGAAGATATTCTGTTACAAAACTGTTCAGCAGTTCAAGAAATGAGGAGGCTTTATGTTTCATACGCCACCTCCGGAAATACATCTGCTGAATAATCAGAGAACAGCTCCATCGCCTCGGGGAACAGTTCACTGCTGAACTTCATGTATTTCTCGGTTTCCTGTAGGCTGTCATGCCCGAGATATATGGATAGATAAGGAACTGAATCATCGATCTTTCTCCCGGCTTTTTCTGCAGCGGCAAAGGACTTGAAGACGAAAACATGACGCATGCAATGCAGGCAGGGACCGCGTTCATGCTTTTTCCGTCCAGGTAAAGATATCTCGACAAGACGTAGTATCTTCTCAAAGCAGCGCTGGGCATCCTTCGGCGTCATTGATTCATCTCTTCCAAAAACGGGAAACAGCCAGGCATCTGGAACCCCAACGATTCCTATTGCCAGACAGTAACGTTCCAGAATCTCAGTCAACAAAGGATTCATCGGCACTAGACGCTGCTTGTCACCTTTTGTATGCCTCATAATCAATATCCCACCAAGCAGGTCTACATCCTTCATCTTTAAGGCAAGCGTCTCTCCTATCCGGAGCCCGCAGCCATACATGAGCCTGATGACCATGGGAAACTCGTACTGAATCATCGGATTCTTCTTTGTGTTTGAGACATCAAGGTTGTCTGCCCGTAGATATATCCGTTCCAGTTCCTCATCCGAGAAGATATATGGCACATAGTCATCAGCGACCTTGGGTATCGGAGGAATGTAAGAGGTAATCCCGATACTGTTAAGGTACTTCATAAAAATACGTATGACTATGATCTCATTTGCTATGGAACTGTTCTTCCCATTTAGGGTATGAATCCAGTTATTAATCAGGGTTTCTGATACGGACTTTTCATTTGTATATCTAGCTGAAAACGTATCAAAATTTGCAAGATAATGACAGTCATGGGCATATGCGCTCTTACCGAGTGATGCATGTCGCAAGAACAGAAAATCTTCAAGTTCTTTCTGGAAGGGGCTATTGAATGTCCTCATAACTGCCACCTTCCTTCCAGAAACTCTTTGAAACAACCGGAAGGTGCAGGAGGTTCAATAGCATACTCGCGAAGCCTCTCGATATCAACCCTTGCATAGTGCTTGACGGCATCAGGGTCTGTATGTCCAAGGATTTTCCGTACTATATCGTATGACACCTGATGGTTTATCATTGAGCTGGCCAGAGAAGAACGGAACACATGGGGGCCATGCTTCTTATCAGTGATATCGATGCCCGCTTTACCGAAATATTTGTTAGTCTCGAAGCGGACTACAGAAGTAGTTATCTTCTCGAATGGGGCATTTGCCCTCAAGAATACATAAGGCTGACCTGATGCCGGCCTTCCGTTCTTAAGATAATCAGCTAATGCAGTTTTTACTGCCTGGATCATGGGAAGGACAAGAGGCTCACCCGTCTTTTCCTGTGTAATACTGATAGTGTCGTTACCGAAGTCAAGCGACGAAAAAGTGAGGTTTGCTATATCGCCGGATCTCATCCCAAGCCGAGTCGCGAGAAGCAGCATCGCACAATCGCGTTTTCCGATTTTGGAGTTAGTATCTATCGTTTCCTCAAAACGGTTGACTTCATCCTCTGTATAGGTACTCGGAAGGCGGAACGCTCTCTTAAAATGAGGGATGATAGTTGAGAAATCATGATTTATCAGACCTGCAAAATTCAGATACCGCAGAAACATCCTGATGACAGCCCATCCGTCTTTGTTGTTCTGCATGAGGCATGCCTTGCCAATGATGACAGCGTCTGCATCCCTAAGGTCATGGCATCCAAGGGATTCGAGATGGTAATAGAATTCCCGAAGGAAATATCTCTTTCCAATGATTGTTGATTCCCTGTTTCCATCATCCCTGTATTTCTGCAGATATGCATCCATCAATGTGGTGTAGCTTTCGGGCAACGGGGTGAGTTCCGGTTTTCGCTGGATTTGATACTTATTAACACAGTAATCATCTAAGCGATGAATGACTGTATTAATGTATTGCCGATTGCCTTTACTGAGGGCATGCGTTGAAAGATAATCATCAATAAATCTCTGGCCGACAGACGGGTCATAAGTGACGATATCATTCGTAATCATATGTCGCTCAAGCTGATTCAGCTTCCGGCGATAATTATTGATAGTATCATTTCCGTAGGCCTTGTCCTTAAGTAGTTTCAGTAGACCCTCCTTCAATGAATCAAACAACTTGCAGCCGTATTGTCTTGTACTCATAACTGTCTCCTTTCACAACAGAAATATTAAGACACATTTCTATTGTAACGTGAGAAGGATTATTTGAGAAAAATGATGAAAATATAGCAATTATGCAGCATGCGCCGAATCTCCTAAGATAATCATACATCTGGGATAATGAGCCCAGCATCCGCAGAGACGAATGTCTTTCTGCAGTGTCTTGTAGCCCGAATAGCCGTCTGTATGGAGGTATCCTTTGAAGTCTTCAAGAAATCTTTTGGGATGGGCGCTCGACCTGGTCTCCCGGTATTCATAAAGTACTGCAGGTGTTTTAGTATATCTTCCTGTACGGTAGAGCCACATGAATGATTCCCTGCGGGATGATCTGCCCGGTTCTTTGAGTACCTGTACGACCGTCTCGTCTGCATGGAGTATTTCTTCCTGAAGTATCCTCTGCCTCATCTGTTCATATAAAGGCTCAAGCCAGTCCGAAGATGCGCGGATGAGCCAGTTGGCCATTGTCTGGCGGCTGAGGAAGAAACCCTCATTAAGGAAGGACATCTCCTGACGGTAGAGCGGGACCGCGTTCATGTATTTCTGTACCATGATGTGGGCGATGGATGCTGCCGACGCAGCACTGCCTTTTATCGGGGCTTCCGGCATAGGTGCCTTTATGACGGGAACTTTTATGTTCTCATGTTCGCAGCGGCGGCAGGAGTATACTTCACGTTCATGCTCCACTATCTTGACCTGCGCGGGAATTATTTCAAGCTCGCGCCTCTTCTCATGTCCCATGATGTGCATAGCACCGCCGCATTCAGGGCATATGCGCTCCTCTTCAGGTATGGAGTGCACTATACTCTCTACAGGGAGGGTTTCAAAATTGTCCTCTTTGCTGCCTGTGCATCTGCGTCTTGTATAGGTTATTTCTTCAACAGAGGGTTCAGGCATTTTTACTTCAGCTTCATTTTCAGCCTCGTCGAAGACAAGAAGTATCTGACGTGAATCAGAATCAGCCTTTTCGCTAGATTGGCCAAACTGACGATGCTTGCTCAGACGGAAACACTCTTCATAATACGCGACAAGCTTCGCAAGCTCAGAGTTTTTCTCCTCAAGATATGAGTTCTTGTCCTCAAGTTCTGAGGTTTTATGCTCAAGCTCACTGTATTTTGTCTTCAGTTCTTCCAGTTGACATATGACATTTTCCATAGGTAAATAATACAGTAAAAAACAGCATAAATCCAGTCATACCATAGACTTACAATTCCGACTATTGTGTTATGCAGACAGCCCCGGGACCACCTCATCCATCGCAAGTCTGCGGCGAAGTTTTGTTCCGGCAAGAAGACAGGAAAACTCATCTCCGCTCAGTGTTATCTTCTTTACTTTACCTTCTTTGGGCCAGGGGAAAGTTCCCTTCTCAAGGCGCTTCTGATAGAGCCAGAAACCATCATGATCCCACTCCAGGATCTTTACCCTGTTGCGGCTCCGGTTGCAGAATATGAACATGGCAGACTCAAATGAGCTGCAGACAAGACGAAGGTCCACAATAGACGACAGTCCGTCTATTCCCTTGCGCATGTCCGTAGATCCGCATATGAGATAGATCTGCTTGCCACGGTGATCGAACATAAAAAAATCTCCCCTTCATGCTAACTTGTTGGGGAGACTTTATATGAAGAATATTATTACTCACAGGTTCGGATGGTTTGACGCTTACTTTATACCCATACCCTAAAATCATAACTTCATAAAAACAGACTCAGTAAAAATACGTATTTTGTATGAAAAGCTTGCTTTTCTATAGTTATTTTGTTGTTTAGCGATATTCGTCTCCATATAATAGATGTTGAAAAGAACTGAATAGCTCTTGGAGACGATTGGAGGAATAATCATGACCCGAAAAAAAGACGAAAACGGAAATAAAGTAATATGGCTTGATGAAAAAAACGCTGCAGAGCATCTGTCATTGAGCGTGTGGACATTAAGGGGATGGCGCCGCTTGGGAAAGATAATAACAAAAAGGGGTACAGAAACTGCACC
>JAAZCN010000084.1 GCA_012513245.1 Synergistaceae bacterium
AATCCGTGTGTCCCCAGTTCAATTCTGGGTCCCGCCACCAGTAACATATAAAACCACATTGCGGAAGTAGCTCAGTGGTAGAGCACAACCTTGCCAAGGTTGGGGTCGCGGGTCCGAATCCCGTCTTCCGCTCCAGAAGAATTACACGGTTTACAGCGTTTAGCTGTGGGCCGTTTTTTTTATCTACATCTATTCTACTTTTTTTTGTGGTGAGACACATCCCCCGTGTGAAGCGCAACGTAAAACATGTTGGATGAAGCTGATGAATGATTTTTTTGGCAATTTCCGTATAGATTCTACTTGATCCTGAGTTACGCGGTATGATTTCTCTGTTTTCTGTTGTAAGATGTTTATGGCTTTAGGTTATGGTCATTCTCCGTTGATTTATTGAGGTATAATTTCATTTTAGCGGAAGTTTCCTCTTGTTGCTTCTCATTGTGATGTTGCATTTGAATTGCAAATTTATTATTTTAATAAGAGTCCCAGTTATATATTTTTACGATTATGCAGGCCAACCTTTGGAATAGCATTTGAACTTATTCGATGTGAGTTTATTTATTTTCTGGAATTGGAAGGAGATTATTTATAATGGAACAAAACAAATGCAGAGTTTTTCTTATTTCTGGATTTCTGGGGAGTGGAAAGACGACTTTGCTGAAAAAACTGATTGAAACGGTGCCTGAGGGTGAAAAGGCGGCTGTTCTGATGAATGAATTTGGCAAAGCGGGTGTTGACGGGGACGTTGTGAGAAAAGGTGGTCTTGAAATAATTGAAATCAGTAGCGGGTCGATATTCTGCGCATGCGCGAAGGGAGAATTTCTTCGGGGACTTTACACAATCTTTCGCGATTACAAGCCTTCTATACTTTTGATCGAAGCTAGCGGCGTCGCTGACACTACTGACATGAAGCGCGACCTTGGCCACGGTATGTTGCATGATTTTTATAGGTTCTGCGGCAATGTCTGTGTAGCTGATGCGGAGTGGTTTGAGGAGTGGGCAGACCTCTTCAATGCGGTGCCGAAACAAATAGAAGCTGCCTCTCATTTGATAATAAACAAGATAGATCTAGTATCTCCGGAAAAACTTAGCTCAATTGAAGAACATATTAGAAGCCTCAATCCTTTGGCAGAGATTAAACACGCTACTTTTGGGAATGTACCTTGGGATTTTTTCGATTGTCCGGAGGCTGTGGAAGTAGCACCACCTCTGCCATGCACTGAAGAATGGGAAAAGTTCATAGAAAATGCCCTTAACGACGTTGATGGGCATCTTGCACCGCCGGATAAGCTGTCATCGCAAAGCGTTTTCTGGGAAGGCGATCCGCTTATTTTTAAGGAACTTCTTAAAGACCTTCCTGACGACATCCTCCGTTCAAAGGGGTATTTTGTTGATACTGACGGAAAGTGGAAGATTTTTGACATCGTAGGTAATTCTGCTCCTGTTTATTCTGCCTCGGATGAAAGTTTCGATATGCCAAGAAATCTAGCAATTTTTATTAGGACAAAAAAGGCTCGTCGGGAGATACCTTCTCTGTTTGAGTCAAAGGGGCTCAAGATGCTGGAAGTCAGATTTAGCTAGAACGTCATGTTGGCGGTATAATTTACTCTGTCAATATACCGGAATAAGGAGGGACTTAGCTGGTGAAGTATAAGGCATGTCTGCTTGGAGCGCCGGAACTTTTCGTAGATGGGCACAAAGTCCTTTTTCCGTTTCAGAAGGCAAAGTTACTTGCATTTATTCTGATCGAGGCAAAAAGCATCCGTAGGGATAAGCTGTGTGAATATCTTTGGCCTGACAAAGAGCTAGAAAAGGGTCGTCGTAATCTTAGCAATGCCCTAAGTTGTGTGAGGACACTCCTCCCTGTTCAGATGAACAACAGAGAAGTCGTCTCGATTAAACCATCTGTTTATATAGCACGTGATATCGATTTACTTCCCTCCTTAGATAGAATGCCTTTAAGCGAAATTGTAAAGATTAACGGAACGTTTATGGATATCCCGGAAGCTGAGGACCTAGAGTCTTTCAGCTGTTGGCTTCTTCCGAAAAGGCAGCATTATCATGATCTATTTGTAGAAGGACTTAGGAAAAGAGCAAAAGCCTTCCTTGAGAGCCATGCAGAGGATTCCTATGATGAGGCCCTCGAGTGCTACGAACTGCTTGCGGAACGAGAACCATACAATGAAAAGATCCATGGTGAACTAGTACGCCTCTATATAAAAACAGGCCGAAAGGTTAAGGCCATTGATGCAGCTCACTCATTTTCAAAAAGGATCGAAAGCGATCTTGGCATAAGCAGTGATCTGGCTGATATTTCGTCTCTCATACAAAAGAGAGTCCCAATGTCAGAAAATATAGCCACCGTCTTTGACGACACTCCTCTTTCGAGGAGTTCTGAAATTCTTAAGATGCTTGACTTTATAACCAGTGCTGAGAGTTCCGGTGCTTCCTCCTGTGGGCTCATATGGGGAGAGAACGGAATAGGTAAGACTGAATTTATCAACGAACTCGTATCCTGCCTCAATCAGGTTGGGTGGGAGTGCTACTATGTAAGGTGTACCCAGGAAGAAAAGGACAGGCCTATGGTGCCTTTTATACAGTTACTCCAACGACTCAAATGCCCTTTGCCTCAATCTGAAGATATCACATCTCTGACTGAACTTAATTACTCACGTATTGCTGAGCTAGTGCGACTGAATGTCGCTGCTGGGGAAGATAATAAAAAGAGACTTCTTGTTGTGGAAAATGTCCACTGGATGGATGACGCTTCTTGGATGATACTTGAAACAATAATGTGGGACTATTCGACACCCCTTCGCCTCATCATATCCGGCTTTGAAGAGATAAGGCCTACTTTTATGCTGCGGACAACGTTTGAGAGCGAATCATTCGAGAAACTGGAGATAGAACTGAAACGATTCGACCTTGAAGATACGGGGCAGATATGCCGAATAATGGCTCCAAACCGATCATGGTCAGAGAAAGATATAAATAATATATACATGCAAACCGAGGGCAATCCTTTTTTCATAAAGGAAATTCTGAAATCCGGGCTTCCTGTAAGAGATGGGATAGACAACATATCAAATAATCCTTTTATCTCAATCATTAAGTTTCTAGACAAGGAGGAGAGACTTTTTCTAGAAGCGATAGCTATCAAACCTGACCACGCTTCGATGGTTAACATCAGCGAAGTCCTTGATATCTCCCCCCTTCAACTTTCGATAATATGTGAAAATATAAAAAATAACGCACTTATTAAAGAGAGCAATAACGACGAGGGTGATGTTATATATTATTTTAACCACATGAAGATTCGTGAAGCTCTTCTAGAAAATATGTCTGTGAGTAGAAAGCAGGCACTGCACCTTAAAAACATTGAAGTACTTGAAAACGGTTTAACCACTTGCCAGTATGGAAAGAGAGAGGTTTATTCCCTTCTTTATTTCCACGCACATGAAGCCGGACTTGCAGAAAAAGAATTATACTGGCGCACTATGGAGCTGAAACAGAATTTCCGTGCGGCACATGAAGTATTTCCTACCCTGACAGATTATGACCTTTTGAAATATGTTCCGACTCTGGAAGATATGGGTCATACAGAACTCGCACTGTCAGAGGCAGATAAGCTCATGGACAGAATAATGCGCACCTCGGAACAAACTCCTGAACTCAAGCGCATTGAACGAGACCTTCAAATACTTCATGGCGCCTTGCTGTGGTGGAGCGGAGAATACGAGGACGCATATGAGACACTGAGGGATGGGCTACGCAAGGCTTTGAAAAATGGAGAGACAGAAAATATTATAGAGGCGTGCGTTCAGCTCTGTTTTCTGGCAATCCAAAATGACGATGTAGACCGTCTTTCAACTTTTTCTAACCAGTTATATCTGCTTTCAAAAAAAGAACACTATCATAAATGGATGGGAGTGTCCCTTCGTTTCAAGGGGATATCAGCGATTCTTAAAAAAGATTACAATAGGGCTAACCGCATGTTTCAGATGTCAACTTTGATTTTTGAAAAACTTGAAAAAGAAGGCGAAAGTTATACCGCATGCATTGTAGCTGCGGAGCATTTCCGAGGAGACTCCAAGCTTGCGGAAGGTAAAGTCGAAGAAGCTCTGTCATGCTATCTTACATGTATCAATATCGGAGAATCGATAGGTATTTACAGAGGGCTCGGCCTATCACTTGCTAAAGCGGCATTCTGCCACATCTTGACCGAAGAATATAATGATGCTGAAAAACTTCTATTAAGAATGGAAAAGCTATCCGTGATGATCCATTCTCAGAAGAGCGGAGGCCTGCAGGGGGCAGGAATAGGATTTAGCCTTATGGGACTCCTCAATGCCAAAAAAAGAGATTGGGATCAGGCTATATCTTATTATTCCATGGCAGATAAATTCGCATCGGAAACTAAGAGGGCTACCTGGCAGGCATTTCTTTATTGGTCAAAGATATCGTTGAATTCTATCGAAGATATTCCGAAGAAAGTCTCGCAGGTGCTGTTAAATAAAAATCCGGAATGGTACCGCAAGGAATTAGAAATAATGAAACTGCGTATAGGATGGAAGAACGATTTCTGAGCATAAATCGTACTAAGTTTTAAAAAGTGCAAAAATTTTTTTATCAAAAAGGCCTGATTGCCAATCTTAACAGATCAGCGGTCAGGCCTTTTTGCATTGTTTTTAGACGCTGTTGATAAAGTGCAGTTAGTAAAAAAATAAGACAAGAAAGTTGTTTGTCTTTTAACATCGATAACAAAAAAATAAACTAACGGAGGTATCAGACATGTCAGTTGAACAGGTTCGTAAGTATATGATTGACGGCGACGGAGATGCAGCAGTCAGCTTGGTAGAGGGGCTTATCTGCAAAGGTACTAAACCCCACGATATTATGACCGGTCTTACCGAAGAGATGGCCGTACTGGGAGATAAGTTTGATCGCTTCGAAGCGTTCCTTCCCGATCTTATGATCGCAGGAGACGCATTCATTCAGATCATGGATGTCCTCAAGGAGCATCTAATCGGAGACGTCGATGCAGTGGCGCATAAGACAGTGGTAATAGGGACAGTCAAGGGTGACTTCCATGACATAGGTAAGAACATTGTCGGTATAGTCCTTCAGGCTAACGGATTCAACGTCGTTGACCTTGGCTCGGACATAGACCTTGTAGCCTACATGGACGCAGCTCGCAAAGAGAAAGCCGATGCTGTTGCAATCTCAGCTCTTATGACTACGACTATGCCCGGCCAGGAAGAATTTATAAAGCTCGTAGCCGAGACAGGCGATAAGGGCAAGTATGTAGTCTGTATAGGTGGAGCTCCGACCTCGACAGAGTGGGCTGAGCGCATAGGCGCAGACCTTTGGGCATTCGACGCTTTTGAATTTGCTGCCAAGCTCAAGAAGATGCTTGGTTAATTTTTAGAAGAAACTAAAATAGGAGGCAACGATAATGTCAACGTTCAGAATGTGGGAAGTATTTGAAAGAGTTGAGAACGGCCCTTTCTATAGAGATCAGTCGGAGTGGATGCTTAAAAGTTTCATGCCGAACATGAGAAGAGTTATTAAGGAATACAATATCAAGTATGACGGAAAAACAATCGTAAACTGTGATGATGACCTTGCTGACCGCGTGTGGAAAGCAGCCAAAGATTTCTTCGTCTCTGTAGGCGTATACCATCAGGATAGCCACAGAGTAATCAAATTCACAGAAGAAGAGGTAAATGAAGTCCTCTATACAAAGAGACCAAACTATATGATCGGAGCCGGACATGATCAGCGCTGGCTGGGAGTACGTTCAGTCGAAGACAAAGTACGTCGTCCCTTCCACCTTTTCAGCCCTGATGCCAACTTCAGCACAGATATCCATAAAAAAGCATGTATGGCTTATCTGAAGGAACCTCTGCTTGACGGGCTTTGCGCCCCTCTTCTTGAGGATTTCATGGGCCGCAAGGCGACGTCCAATACCCCGACTGAAATTGCAGCGGCAATGGAACATGCCATGAATCTTCGTGACGCCCAGCGCCTTGTTGGAAAACCGGACGTATGGACAGTATCAGTTGGAACGGCCGAAACTGACCAAGCACAGATAGCGGCTGCAAATAATGAGTGGGGAGTCCGTCAGTCACACCTGGACGGCCGCATGGTATCTATTCTTACAGAAATGACAACGAACAATGGAATGCTTAACAAGGCAATGCATTACCGTTCATACGGAAATGTATTTGGAAACCTCTGCGGAGCTATATGGGGCGGACATGCAGGAGGGACTGAAGGAACACTTATCCTCCAGACCGCCTACAACATCGAAGGCGCATGCCTCTACGGCTCGTGCTGGGCGCTCAACTTCCCCTTCCACCTCAAGTGGCAGTCAACTACTACAAGAGAGATTCTCTGGCTACAGAGTGTACTCAGCCAGGCGATGTCAAGGAATTCGAACCTTATATACCTCAACAACCTCTTCGCCAATGCAGGGCCTGCTACAGAGCAGCTCTATTGGGAGTGTGCAAACCATGCGCTTGCAACGGAAAGCTCGGGCGGAAACCCCTGGGGCGCAGCTACATGCCGCAACAAGTTCACTGACATGGCGACACCTCTCGAGTCACGTTTCTACCACGAAGTCTCAGAGGCTTCATTCTATAAGCGGATGACACGTGCAAAGGCTGATGAGATATGCCAGAAGATCATGGAGAAGTACGAGAAACTTATCCCAATCGACAACTACGGCAAGAAAATCCAGGAAGTCTACGACATGGAACATCTCGTACCGCGCAAACAGTACCTCGACCAATACAAGCGCATGAGAGATGAGCTAAACAAACTGGGAGTAGAGTTCGCCTACTAATTTATCCGGAATCTACGATATGTGCATAGGTGTGATAACACCTATGCGCATATCGCAACATATGAATAATGAGGTGAAGAATGTGACAGGAAAAGAAAGAGTTCTGAAAGCCTTAAAATATCAGGAAGTGGACAGAGTACCGTGGGTCCCCTTCACAGGTGTGCATGTTGCAAAGCTTATAGATGTAGAGGCTGAAAAGCTTTTTAAAGATGAAGATCTTCTCGTGGAAGCCGTCTGTGCAGCAGCTGACCGTTACTATGCCGACGGGGTATGCTCCGCATTTGACCTCCAGGTAGAAGCAGAAGTGCTTGGTTGTGAACTTCACTGGTCAAAAAATAATCCTCCCGCAGTAACCGGTCATGTGCTTGCACAAGGGAAAGAACTTAAGGACCTGCCGGAGTTTGAAAAGGACAAAGGACGTCTTCCCGTATTTTTCAACGCTACTCGCAAATTAGTAGAAAAAATTGGAGACAAGACCGCTGTTTTTGCGCTCTGCTGTGGACCTTTTACCCTTGCACTACATCTTAGGGGATCGGCATTCATATTGGATATGATGAAGAAGCCCGACGAAGCACATGAGATTCTTGCCTACTGTGCAGAGATAACCCGTAAGATGGGCGAGTGGTACATGGAGACAGGTGCTCACGTCATCGCAGTTGTCGATCCCATGACAAGCCAGATAGCTCCGAAACATTTTGAGGCATTCGTGGCTCCATACGTCAAACCCGTCATCGATGAAGTTCACAGCAAAAACGGAATCATAACCCTTTTCTGCTGCGGAAACGCGACAAAGAACATTGAACTGATGATGCAAACTGGCACGGACGCAGTAGCATTTGACGAACAGGTGGACCTTGCTTTTGTTAAGGAGCTATCAGAAAAATACAAAGTATGTTTTGAAGGTAACATCCCTCTGACAACTACCCTTCTTTTCGGTTCTCCGAAAGAAAGTGTAGACGATGCTAAAATGAGAATTAAAGTGGGAGGGAAGAAGGGATACATCCTTTCGCCGGGATGTGACCTACCTTTCGATACTCCTTTCTATAATCTCGAAGCGGTAGGCAAATATGCAGCAACCGGTGAAGAACCTTCCGATACAGCCGGATTTCTATCATTGGAAGACGCCCTTTTGCAGGCCGAGGAAACTGGGGATGTTTTCGAGGATGTAGTTATCGAACCGGGAAAGGTCTTCATCGAGATAGTCACCCTCGACTCAGAGGGTTGTGCACCTTGCCAATACATGTGCGAGGCGGTCAGAGACGTCGCTGCCCACTACGGAGACAAGCTTGTTTGGAGAGAATCGTTGATAAAGAGCGCCGCAGGCATAAAAAGAACACAGGCTCTCGGTGTCTCGACTCTGCCCACGATGCTTATAAACAATAAGGTCGTTTACGATAACATTATCCCGACATCGGAAGATCTTATGAAACAGATAGACAAGAGATTAAATGGCTGATATCAATTTTAAACTCTCCTGCCGTTCAAGCCTGAAACTACGAGCAACGGCGGGAGAGAGTTTTCAGCACATAAGATATTGACCGGATTGCCATATTTATTATTTTAAAAGATAGGTTTTAAAATAAGCATGATTTCTTGAAACACGTTAATAGAGAAAAGATTTTCACAACAGAAAAGGAGGAAGAAATATGGAAAGCAAAGCATTAAAAAAGCCGGGAGTTGCTTTAGCTGCTATAACATTTGCAGGTATTGCCGGAATTATTAGTTATGGTCTTTTGGTTCTTGGGTTGGATGCACATGTTCCTATCGCAGTAGCGGCTATTTTTGCCGGTCTGATAGGTAAATTTGTCGTCGGCATAACTTGGACGGAAATGAGCTCGTCCATCAGTAGCGCGATCACCTCATCTTTAGAGGCGCTTCTTATTCTTATTGCTATAGGAATGCTCGTTGGTTCATGGGTCCAAGCAGGAGTAGTCCCAGGCATGATCTATTATGGTTTTAATCTGCTTTCTCCCGGAGTGTTTCTAACTGCAACTCTTCTTATCTGTTCAGTAGTTTCTTTGGCCACCGGTTCCTCATGGGGAGTCGGCGGAACAGTTGGAGTAGCGCTTATAGGTATCGCTGCCGGACTTGGTATTCCTGCCCCTCTTACTGCAGGAATAATTATTTCAGGTGCGTACTTTGGCGATAAAATGTCCCCTCTCTCGGATACCACAAACTTGGCTCCCGCAGTTGCAGGATCGAATCTTTTTGACCATATCCGTGCAATGGCCTGGACCACGATACCTACATATGTCATCGTAATAATTATTACGGTAGTTCTTGGTTTTGGTTATTCGAGTGGGTCAGGCTCGTTTGACCCCACCCGTATTCAAGCCTTTCAGGCTATCCTTGCCGCAGAATTTAACATCAACCCACTTTACGCGATGGTTCCGCCGCTCATAGTCCTCGGGCTCACGATGGCCAAATGTCCCGCGCTCCCAGGAATGATGGCAGGAACTTTCGCAGCATCAGCACTTGCTATGATCCAAGGATTTTCTCTAGGTGATGCTCTTGAAGCTGTCCACTACGGTTACCATTCTACAGTCGCTACGAAGCTTGCCGATGCAGGTGTTGAAGGTATTTCAGCGGTAATGGCAGAGACCAATATCATGGGCCTGGCTCCGGAAATGGCACATGAAACTGCATCTTTGATAACAGAACTTCTTAACAGAGGCGGCCTTGATAGCATGATGTGGTCTCTCTCCCTTATAATGATAGCCCTGGTACTTGGAGGAATCATGGAGAGTTGCCGTTACCTTGAAGTACTTCTCAACCCGCTTCTCTTCAGAGTCCGCAAGGTCGGTGGATTTGTTACTCTGGTTGTTGTTTCCTGCTTTGCATGCAACCTGTTCCTCGGCGATCAGTACCTCGGCATACTCGTCCCCGGTCGTATGTTCAAGACAGCTGTTGACAGGACGACTCTCTCGCCAAGGATGCTGTCCCGTACATTGGAAGATTCAGGCACACTTACAGCGGTCCTCATTCCCTGGACAGGCTGTGGAGCTTTCCAATCTGCTGCTTTGGGTGTACCGACTCTTACCTATGCCCCTTATGCTTTCCTCAATTGGATGAACCCGATAGTTGCTATATTGATGACATATATGGGAATCGGTATATATAGAGGCAAGAACGGCGCGGACAAGGTAGAAAAGGGTACGGATATAGACTTCCGGATTACAGAACAGGAAGCCTTAAAAATCTAAATACACAGATGAAACCTGATCGGCCGCAATATCAGCCGTTCAAAGAACACATGTCAGGCGGAGTCGGGTTAATCTGACTTCGCCTGTATTTTAATATGCTGAGGTGATCGTCTTGCAGAAAAACATTATAAAAAGTCTGGAAATAATCGCCCGAGATAAAGAAATCCTTTCGCCATGCTCAAGATCTCCCTATTATCCTTTTGTTGTTCATTCCGGCAGGGGAGCATTGCTGAAAGATATCGACGGCAATCAGTATATAGATTTTTCGGCATCAGCGGCAGCTCTGAACACGGGGACATGCCACCCAAAGGTGGTCACTGCAATAAAAGAACAGGCAGAGAAGCTGCTTTGCTATACAATAGGTTATATGTACGAAGCTTCCTCAGTTGAACTAGCAGAGAAGCTGGTGTCTATTGCCCCCGGTGATTTTAAGAAAAAGGTGGCCTACGGTCTTTCGGGATCAGACGCTATAGACGGCGCTATAAAATTTGCGCGGAAATACACAGGTCGAAGCGCTATAATTTCATTCCTGACTTCATATCACGGCTGCACTTACGGCGCCCTCTCTGCCTCGGCCATCTCGCTCAATATGCGCAGAGGCATTGGACCTATGCTCCCAGATTTCCACCATTTCGCATATCCGCAATGCAACGGATGCCAGTGGCATGAAAAGCCGGAAGATTGTTCACTTAGCTGTCTCGCCCAGATCAAAGATGCATTCAGTCTTTATCTGCCGGCTGATGAGGTTGCAGCAGTCATCTTCGAGCCTGTGGGTGGAGATGCCGGAATTGTAGTGCCTCCTGTACGGTACGTAAAAGCTCTTGCAGATTTGTGTAAACAAAATGGGATACTTTTAGTTTCTGATGAGGTTCAGCAAGGGATGGGCCGCACAGGCAAATGGTTCTCGATAGAACACTTCGGAGTAGTACCCGATATAATAGCAACCGCGAAATCGCTTGCTTCGGGGATGCCTCTTAGCGCATTGATAATGAAGGAAGAAATAGCCGATTCACTCATGGACCCAGGACATTGTTTCACTCTTGCTGCAAACGCCGTATGCTGCCGTGCGGCACTAGCCACCATCTCTATCATCGAAGAGGAGGGCCTTCTGGCTAGAGCAGAAGAGCTGGGCAGAAAGATATCAAGCATATTAAGCGAAATGAAAAAAACGATCCCGCTTTTAGGAGAGACTCGTTCTCTAGGATTAACGATAGGACAAGATATAATTAAAGATGACGGTTCACCTGACAGGGATGCCTGTGCAAAAATATGTTACAGAGCATGGGAGAAGGGGCTTGTACTCACTTTTCTGGGGCAAAATACCCTGCGCATACAGCCACCCCTTGTAATAACAGATGAAGAAACAGAGGCAGGGCTTGAAATCCTAGCGGAAGCTGTAGATGATTACATGAATGGGCAAATCGGGGATGAAGTCCTTTCTTTTGCGAAGGGATGGTCATAATGGTCGAACCGTTACATACGATACTTTTCCAGCCAGATGGGGTCAGTGCCGACGTGACAACGGGAACAACAGTTATGGATGCGGCTTCTAAGGTCGGAGTGAAGATCAATCGCCACTGTGGCGGTGTGGGTGTCTGTGGAAAATGCAGAATATCTGCTATTAAGGGAGGGGAGTTTCTAAACCCGATTACTCCCACTGAAACGAAACGGCTGAAAAGCGAAGAGATTGCATCAGGTGTTCGTCTCTCATGCTGTGCAAAGGTAGAAGGAAGCGGCACGGTCCATGTTATAGATATGGTTGGAGAGACGGGTAATCAGATACTTGAAGGCACATCCGACAAAATTATAAGCCATTGGGCACCTGACAGAGTAGGTTTGGGGGTAGCCGTTGACATAGGAACAACGACAGTAGTATGTTACCTGCTTGATTTGGACGGGCACAATGTCCTAGGGAGCCGTTCTTTTCTAAATCCGCAGGTATCATACGGGGACGATGTAATATCGAGAATAGCCGCCTGCACTTCACAGCCCGGAGCACTTCAGCGTATGCAAGAATCACTTGTTAAGGAAATGGACAAAGCTTTTTCATATCTTGCCGAGAACGTTGGTGCCACAAAAGAGCGGATAAACGAAGTTGTTGTGGCCGGAAATACAGTGATGGAACATATCTTTCTTGGGATATCTCCTGAGAGCATAGGGCACAGCCCATATTCTCCGCAGTTTCAGACACACCCTCCCGTCCCTTCAGCAGAGCTTGGCTTCCATATAGCGAAGGACGGGATAGTAAAAGTGCTGCCAAACGTTGCAGGTTATGTCGGAGCGGATATTGTAGCAGGGATTGCTGCGCATTCTGTTGATAAAGAGTTGACTATGAGGTTACTTGTTGATATAGGAACGAACAACGAACTGGTAATCGGCAATAGTGATAGGATGTACTGCTGCGCGACTGCCGCAGGTCCGGCTTTTGAGGGCGCAAGGATAAACCAGGGCATGAGAGCTAGCATGGGTGCGATAGAAAAAGTCAAAATGACAAATGACGGGATTTCATACAAAGTTATCGGTAACGTAGTCCCTGTTGGGCTTTGCGGGTCGGGTCTAATAGATGTTACTGCGATGATGATAAAAGAAGGCCTAGTTGATGGCAGAGGTAAGATGCAGACTAAGGAAGAATGTACGGACGAACGTTTCAGGGAGAGACTGAGCCTAGACGAAAACAGGATCAATAGATTGCTGATTACCGACACAGAGTCACCAGTTTACATTACTCAGAAAGATATTCGTGAAGTCCAGCTGGCTATTGGTGCAGTAAAAGTCGGAACAGAAGTAATGATGGAACAGATAGGTATAACTGTTGATGGTATCGATGAAATACTTCTGGCAGGTGCTTTTGGTAGTAATATAAATGTTGAGAGTGCGATTATAGTAGGTCTGCTTCCGAAGGTCGAACGCGAAAAAGTTCGCTTTATTTTTAACTCCTCCGGTCTTGGGGCATGCATGGCTCTAGCTTCTGCAGATTTTTACCGTGAAACGGAATGGACTATGAGCAGGATGGAATACATAGAGCTTTCCTCATTACAAGATTTTCAGAAACGTTTTATCAAATCGATGCTCTTTTTTTAGAATTATTTCAGGAGATGAACAACTATGAAAAAAATAAGAATCTTCTATAGCTCATATTTCCAGGATAATCCTGATAGAATAGCGGAACTCGAAGGGCCTGACATTGACGTCGATTTTTCTGTTCTAACAGAACATTACAGGACCCTGGGAAAAAACAACTTGAAATATTTAGAAAAATTTATTCCTCTCTGGGAAAGAGAATGGGAACCGGAACTTTTTGACCCTAAGGCTCGTATAGTATTGTTGGAAAATAAGAATGTTGAAAGATCATTTGGCGAAGAAATTAATTACGGAGATGCTGATACAGATTTTACTGCGCTTATGGTCTGGACCGTTGGAGAAGGTATAGAGAAAAAAAGCGCAAAGCTGATGTCACTTAGGGGAGACCTAATGTCGGGCTTCTTGCTTGATGTGGCGGGTTCGATAGCGCTCTATGATATGCACAGAGTGCTGCTGGAATGGGTCAGCGACAAGGTTCAAAGAGAACACTCTAAATTTGTCTCCGCCGAACTATATCCGGGATTTCAAAATACACTGCAGTTAATCATGGATAAAATTGAGATTACAGGCAAAACAGAAGAGACTATAGGTGTGAAAGCCCAAAGCAATTTAATGCTGAAGCCACGAAAAACACAATGCTCCTTTGTAGGGTTTGGCAATGAAAGTGTCGCCTTGTCATCATCTGTCATGAAATGCAACCCCTGCTCAGGGAAAAGGTGTCTCTACTATCAGCTTGGCGGTTGCCATATGGATGTGCTTGCTGTTAAAGGCTACGACGTGAAAAGTGACGCATGAAGTAATTGTTAAAGCAGTCAAACGATAGTCAAGCAATTGTAGGATAGAGAGACGAGGAAGTGAAACATACCAATATCGTGTTGGGACTGCCGTGGGTAATTTGCCAGAAGAAGAAACTGGCAAGGAATTAGCGACAAAGTGCGTGTCGTGTAAAATTGCATCCTTAGCCCTTTGCTACGAGCAAAGTTTTTAAAGCCATTGTTTGCCCAACTTCTTCCCAATCCCTTGCCTGCCTTCCTGGACGCAGCCTCAAAGAAATGATCCATCACGGCCTAAGTCACGCCCCTGTTTTTAAATATAGAATTGATTGTAATAATTGCATAAATACATTAAAGGACTATAATCGCAATGGGTTTATCTCATAGAAACCTTTATTAAATTATATTTATGTAATAGAATGACAGTGACGGGCAGTGCTTTCTGGTATCTATTAAGAGTGAAAGAAACTTCCATTAAACTTCCCAATAAAAGAAACTTATTTGGTAATTGCAGGTTGTAATTTTCAGGGAGGGGCAATGTAATGTCCGTAAGAGAAGAACTTGGAATCAAAAATATTAAAATAGCAACTTCTGCTGCGGTCTTTGTCTTTATTATTATTATGCTTTTGTTCATGTATATGACATATAGCAATGCCAAGAGAG
>JAAZCN010000085.1 GCA_012513245.1 Synergistaceae bacterium
ATCAAAGGGTTTCACACTTGTAGAACTTCTGATCGTAATTATCATTATCGGTATCCTTGCCGGAATGATGATGCTTTCAACAGGCGGCGCAACTGCTAAGGCAGAGGCCACGAAGATCGTGTCTGACATGCGTAACATGAAAGCAGCAGCTATAATGGTATACGCTGATAACTCAGTATGGCCAACAGCTATGCTTAGTCTTGACAACTATCTTGACCAAACTCCGAGCACACTATATACCATAACTGCTGCAGGAGGTTTTCTTAAGTATGATGCAACTTCGACTGACCAAAAAATAAGAGAGAATCTTAAAGTTATGGCAAATACTGGTGGACTTCCCCTGTTTAGCGTAGATACTTCGGCAGACACCAAATATGATGCCGGTGTGAATCTTTTTATGCCGATTAAATAAATAATAGATTTAACACAAACACTCACAGAAGAAGCCCGCACTTTGTGCGGGCTTCTTTGTTTTAGGGTAGTGCTCGATATGTGTACAGGCCATCCGGTGCAAAGGTTTTACCATGGGAACTGTTAACTGAAGGGCATGAGTTTCTATAGTGAGGTGGAATTTAAAGAAAGCAATAGACAGCTATTGTTAATTGATTTTAAGTGATCTTGCAAAATGTTTCCGTTCTACTTCTTCTTTTTAAAACTCTCTGTCCCATTCTGATTATATGAAGCTTTTCTTTTTCTCCTTAATCTTTCCTTACCAAAAATTGTGAACTTAAGTTTTATAAATCCACGACTATCAATGTCTTAGTTGGGCTTACATTGTAATCTCACCGTAAAAAGGTTATACTTAATTGTATTTATTTATAACCTATTTCTTTATGTCGATTTTTTCTTGTTTTGTTTAATAAGAACGAGAGAGGGGCTAGAAATATGAAGATGATGCTAAAAAAATCAAAGGGTTTTACACTTGTAGAACTTCTGATCGTAATTATCATTATTGGCATCCTTGCCGGAATGATGATGCTTTCTACTGGCGGAGCAACTGCAAAAGCAGAAGCAACAAAGTTAGCTTCTGATATGCGCAATATGAAAGCTGCGGGAATAATGGTTTATGCTGATACTTACGCATGGCCCACAGATGTAGCAAGCCTTGATGAATACCTTGACCAGGACGTAGATTCAACGAAATATAGCATTGTTAGCGATTGTATAAAATTAACTCCACCTTCAACGATGGACCCTAAAATCCTTGTTAATCTTGGGATTTTGGCAAATAAGGGTGATTTAGTTCTTTATTCCGACGAGACCCATAAATATATTGGATCTGGTGTGGGATATATGCCATTTTATTAAATATTAATTTGCAATAAGATGCCCCGCACTATGAGCAGGGCATCTTGTTGATTGGTTGAATGTGCTTTTTAGTTTTTTTGACTAAACTTAGATTCAAGAAAATTGATAGATTTGCTCTCTCTTTCCTTACATAAAATTGTAAACATTATTCTTCTTTATTATTAAAAAACTGATGTTATTGTCTCTAAACTTAAAAAACATTGTTGTATTTAGCTGTTCTGGGTTATAATGAAACAGGAATTCTTGCCCTTTTGTATTCCTTTTATTTTTTTATAATTTTATTTTGAAAAGGGGAAATTTATGTCTTTATTTGTGCTTAAGAAACATAAGAAAAAGCGGGCCGGGCTCTTTATCGACAGGGGATACTTCAGGTATCTCTCAATTGTTGGTGCGCCCGGAAGTTACGTTGTTGTTGACGCTGTTTCCGGAGATATCTCAGAAGAGATAACTCAGGGCGGTGACCCGTTTACAAATAATGGCATGTATCTTTATCAGGTCATGAACGAGATCCTGCATAACGTAGGAAGCATTGATGTGCCTGTTCGTATTTCCCTTCCGACCACAGATTCACTTATCAGGGTTGTCAATTTTCCGGGCATGTCCCTTTATGAGGCAAAATTGGCTTTTAGGTATGAATTCGAAAACTATTTCCCGTTTCCGATCGAAGAGGGAATTTTTGATTTAGGAGATATACTTTTTCCTCTTCAAAACGGTACAGAAGAGTTAAGATTTCTTGTGGCAGCGGCAAGAAAGACTTTAATAGAAAACATTACCAAGGCTGCCAAGGCGAACGGGATCGAAATAACTGCCATAGAACCGGCTCAGATCTCTCTTGAGAGGGCAGTTACTCCGATCGCGCCTGTCTCAGATGCATCAGTTTATATATATGCCGGCAAGACAAGATCTGTCCTTATTTTCTCGTGGAAGGGCAACGGTATTTTCTACCGTACGATGTCTGTCGGTTTTTCCGGGATATCATTTGTTGATGAGTCTTTCAACGAGCAGCTGAACGCTGAATATAATGCTTTTACAAGAGAGGTCCATTCATCTCTGCAGTTTGCACTTTCTCAAATGAGAGGTTTTATACCTGATATGTTCTTTATATTTGGTCCCGGAGCCACCCAGGATCTTTGTGATTTTCTGAAGGAATCGCTCTCTATTCCTGAAATCATGGTCTCTGATCCCATCTCTATCCATGGTCTTAATTTCGACAGCACTGCGGGATCATGGGACATTCCCGTAGGATTGGTATTGAGGTAGAAGGCATGGTAGTCAAACTCGATCTGAGGCTTCCCGGAAAAGAGACGAGAGATGAGCGCGAATCGGGCTACAAGCATTTGTTGCTTTTTACTTCAATCTTTCTTTTTGCAATAGCAACTACCCTTGTATTTATCATAGGAGGATGGCAGCTTTATTCATTAAAGACCCAAAGGTTTGATCAGCAGCAGGAGGCTGATTCTAGCAGAGGAAAGATATCTATGATGGATAGGGAGCTTGGAAGAATTACCGGTGAGATGTCTAAACTTGAGTCAAAGCTTGATTACCTGCTCTCCGACATTCCATCCATTGAGCTTTTGACTGTTTTGGCTAAGATCTTACCTGAAGGTATAACAATAGAATCTCTTTCTATGACGTCCGCCAGATTAAGTCTTTCCGGGATCGGAAAAAACGAAGAGGAGATCCTCCGGTTTGCAAATAATTTACATCTGGCACCGTTTGCAAATAATATCAGCGTCCCTTTGATAGCGGCAGCCAGCAGGAACGGAATAAATATGAGGACTTTTAAGCTTGAGTGTACGTTGTACCCTCTCGAACAAATAATATTGAGAAAAGACCTAGACGAACTTAAAAAATTAAATGCAGCTTCAGAGGATGAAGTACTATGACAAGGGTAGATTTTGGTGAACTTACCAATAAACAGATCGCACTTGTCTTACTGATAGTAATACTGATAATGGCTGCTCAGATCATGTTCGTCAGGCATATCAGAAACGACAAGAGCATGATAAAAGCAGCGGTTCAGGAAAATAAGCTTATGGAGAATGCCTTCAGGATCAAAACTAATGCCGTGTCAAAATATAAGTCAGCTTTCAACATAGACAATGCTGCTGCGCCTACGGAAGTTGAATCTGCAACCAGGTTTTATTCAATACTAATTAATGTTCTTTCATCGTCCGGTTTTGAAGAGGCATCTGTTGTAAAAATTGCAGAGAGCACGGATAACGTGAGTTTTAAAGTGAGCGGTGAAGCAAATTATTTTTTACTTCTGGAGCTTCTATCTTCATTCAGGCAAAGTTCATTTCTGAATAGGGTGTTAAATCTGGAACTGACGGGACAAACAGATGGTTATGTCGGTTACTCTTTTACGATAGAATGTAAAATATTGGTACCGGAACCGTTAAATACAGAGAAATTGAATAACTGAAGAGGCTAAAGTTGATGAATCTTTCTATGCTGAGGGTAAAATTGAGCGGAGCGAAACTGTTGAGCAACATAAAGATTCCTGTTTCTCCTGAAGAGAAGAAGGAACTTATGTTTTTTCTTTTGCTCTTTTTGCTCTTTTCAGCTACAGCAGTTACAAGCTTAGTAAACTTGTGGTGGCTCAACACTTCAACAGAGCCTGCCAGCGTCATAAGTATGCCGAAAATGCCGGCCACAAGTGAAATAAACACAGAGATAAGTAATTTCAGCAATAAGTACGATATATTCCTGAAATATCGAAACGAGAGCGGACAGCTGGTAGAATTGGCTGAGACTGTGGGCAGGTATCCGGTCGCCTTATTGCCAAAGCCGGTCGCTCAGGAGTTTTCTGTTCCTGATTTTGCACCGCAGATACAGATAAAGGCTCTGGTCGTGATGGGCAGCGGAGGAGTTGCAACGCTTGACATAGAAAACGAAACGCCCGGAACTATAGTAAGACCGGGTACTGTTTTTGGCGGCGGAAAGGGTAAAATAACGGCAATAGATCCTAAAGGGGTGAGTTGGACATGGTCAAACAAAAAATATCGCACAGACATATAAAATTATTCATGGCGCTCACTATAATTGTGCCAGCAGCTTTATTTTTTACAGTTTTTTCCGTCAACAGTGCATCTGCAGTGACGGCGACTGCAGAGACCGGAGAGCTGACCTCGATCATTGAAGGCATGAAAGTCAGGCAGGTAGGCAGCAGCCAGGTAATGCTTGAGCTTAGAGGTACTTCGATGAGTCTGCCGGTGCAGGGACCTACTACCGGCAGTGCGATATCGCTTGTTTGGAAGGATATTCGTTTTCCCAGGAATACGGACAAAAAAGACTGGTGGGACGAATATGGCTGGGATATCCTCAGGATCAAAGAGAAAGAGAGCAATGAGTGGTGGCAGAAGTATGAGTATAACCTTGTGCAGAGAGTCAGTGTAGTTTCCAATGACCAACAGGGGCTTACGATGGATATAATCGGTGAAAAACCGCTTGTTCTTAAAAAAATAACAGGAATGGCAGGTTCAGACAGGATAACGCTGACACTGGAAACAGTGACCGATATTGTGCCGTCGGCACCGGCTAAGCCACGTGCATCTGTTCAGGGTGATCCTCTTGGTATGTACACCCCGGTGACACTTGAGCTTAGGGACATATCAGTCAGGGAAGTCTTCAGGATGTTGGCAAATTTGCACAGCCTTAACCTGGTGATCGACAGTTCGGTGCCTGATAATTTGATGACTTTTTCTTTTAAAAACGCAAAATTCAGTGAAGTTTTCGCATATATGCTCAGAATGAACGATCTTACATACGCTCTTATGGGAAAGACTCTGGTCGTAGGAACTGCTGAAAGCATAGGCAAAACTCTGGGTAAAAACATCACTAAGGAATATAAGGTAGCATACGGAGATGTCAAAAAAATTCCTGCGATAATTATGGGTTTGGTAACACTCCCAAAACCTCCGGTAGTGGATGAGCGGCTGAGAGCTCTTTATGTTACAGGAACATCTGAACAGCACATAGAGGTTGAATCGATAATGAATAGGATAGATCACCCCGGAAAACAGGTAATGCTTGAAGCGCGGCTTATTGAGATCAATGATGGCGCAAAACAGGAAATAGAGACGCTCATCTCCTCTGTTTATCACGGCTGGCTATTCACATACGGCGCTCAGGGGCTTGCATCACAGTACACATACGCTAATAATCTTATTGAATCAAATGTTAACCCTACAGGTTCTACTACATCAGGAAAGCTTCCGATCCTTGGTTCTGAGTCAACAATGCCGGTAAATATAATAGACCCGACAATGAAAATGCTGGATGCAGGGTTAAGGGCCATGGAAACAGACAACAAAGGAAAGATCCTTGCCAATCCTTCGGTGGTAGCGCTTGACGGGCAAAAAGCCTCGATCAAGCTCACTCATAATTATCTTTATCAGTCAGGTCTCGATGAAAGCGGCAATCCTGAGTTTACAGAACAGGAAACAGGACCGACTCTTGATATTACTCCTACTATAGGAAGAGACGGTTTCGTGACGCTGAAGTTGAAGATATCTACCGGAGAGATAGTACAGTTTAGGGACAGCGGTATTTCAGAGGTTCCGGAGACGACAAAACGTGAGGTCGACACTCAGATAAGAGTCAGGAACGGAGAACTTTTTGTAATAGGAGGACTCTATCAGGAGAACAAGACCAAAAGCGTGTCAAGGGTGCCGATCTTAGGTTATATCCCCTTGATCGGCGAACTCTTCACGAGCAGGTCGGACAAGCACTCTAAGTCCGAAATGGCTTTTATTGTAATGCCGCATATATTGGATGTTCCAACAGGAGCAACAGAGATATTCGACATGCCGGGTAAAAGCCTGATACAGTAACAAAACAGAGGGCGGGAGTCAATTAGATGATGCAGCTGAGCAGTGGCCTGAGTGGTTGCTCAGCAAAATCTTTTAACAACCGCTTCACGCCGGAATAATTTACGGGCGACATCATATACCTCTTTTGGATGGAGGAGAGCCATGAAACCTATTAGGACTTTAAAGCTTGGAGAGCTTCTTGTAAATGCAAAAGCGATCTCACCTGCGAACCTTCTTGCGGCACTTGGGGAACAAAAAGTCTCCCACATGCGTCTTGGAGAGGTGTTAATAAAAAATGGGTATCTTACAGAGATGCACCTTGCTGAGGCACTTAGCGCACAGCTTGAGATACCATTTATATCTCTTGTAAAAGAGAGGCCCAACCAGAATGCTCTTTCAATGATACCGGAAAATGTTGCGGAGAGGCTCAACATTATCCCGCTCTCTCTTACCTACGACGGCAGGATCACAGTTGCAATGTCTGATCCAATGGATACTCTGGCTATAGATGAGATCCGTATGCTGACAAATAGGGAAATAGATATAAGGATAGCTACGGGAAGTGATATCAGCAAGGCTCTTTCAACGTACTACAGGGTACAGTCAAGTGTTGAAGATGCTGTTCAGGATGTAATGAAACAGACAGCTAACATATCAGGTTCGATCCAGATAATGTCATCTCTCGCCCCTCAGGATATTACAACAATAAATACTGACGATGCACCGGTTGTGCGCCTTGTAAACAGCATTCTGGAACAGGCTGTCAAGGAAAAAGCCTCAGATATCCACATTGAACCCTCTGAATCAACTACAAACGTAAGGATGAGGATAGACGGCACACTTTTCCTTACAACAGAGATACCTAAAAATTTGCACATGCCCCTTATCGCAAGGATCAAAATACTTGCCGGAATGGACATTGCAGAAAAAAGGCGGCCACAGGACGGCAGGATCGTTATAAAGGTCAGCGGAAGAAAGATGGATATGCGCGTATCTAGCCTTCCGTCTATTTTTGGAGAAAAAGTTGTCCTGCGTCTACTTGATCAGGACAATGAACATATAGGTATTGAAAAGCTGGGTTTTGACCATGAGCAGGCGGAAAAACTGAAGCAGGTAGTGACTGCTTCGCATGGCATCATACTTGTTACAGGTCCGACAGGAAGCGGAAAATCCACCACACTATATTCACTTCTTCAATTGATCAATACGCCTGAGGTCAACATAATCACAATAGAAGATCCTGTTGAATATACGATCGCAGGAATAACCCAGATACAGATAAACGAGAAGATCAATGTTACTTTCGGAAGCGCTTTGAGATCGATATTGAGGCAGGACCCGGATAAACTGATGGTTGGAGAGATCAGGGACCAGGAAACAGCACATCTTGCAGTGAGGGTAGCTTTGACAGGACATCTTGTATTAAGCACTCTCCATACAAATGACGCGACTGCTTCTATAAACAGACTGGTTGATATGGGAGTTCCGAATTTTCTTATCGCATCGTCTTTGAGGTGTATAGTAGCTCAGAGGCTTGTAAGAAAGCTGTGCAACAGCTGTAAAAAGGAGATCAGAGTAACAGAAGAGATGTCTCAGGAAATAAACATCCCTGCAGGGACAAAGATATACAGCCCTGTAGGCTGTGCTTCGTGCCGTTTTACCGGACACAGCGGCAGGACAGTAATAGCTGAATTGCTGGCAATAGATCCGACCTTAAGAGAAATGATAAATAATGCAAGGCCTCAGCAGGAAATAAAAGAGTATGCTGTAAAGAACGGCATGGCTACCCTGAGGGATGTTGCAATGAAAAAAGTACTCGACGGCACTATAAGTGCAGAAGAGATGCTTATTACAACAATGTTTGATTAATCGGAGGCTGCGTACATTGCCAACTTTTGATATTAATAATCTTCTGCTTGACGGTGTAATGAGCAGCGCAAGCGACATACATGTCTGTGCAGGGGCCAAACCGGCTCTTAGAATAAATGGTGTACTTGCAAGGCGTCCATATTCCGAACCAATTTCGAAAGAAGATATGGACAATGTGATCAACACACTTCTCTCTCCCGAGCAGCTCAAGAAGTTTAACGAAGAGAGAGAGTTTGATTTCAGCTTCAACTTTTCAAGCGGACCCGATTTCAAGCAACGTTTTAGAGGAAACTTCTCTTTCGAACGCGGGAATCCTGTCCTTGCACTCAGGATAATTACACCGATAATCAGGTCTGTAAAACAACTCATGCTTCCTGATGAGATCAGGGTCGTCTCTCATAAAAATACCGGACTGTTCATAGTCACCGGACCTACCGGTTCAGGTAAATCGACGACACTGGCTGCAATGATCCAGGAAATAAATCTTACTCAGGCAAAGCACATAATTACAATTGAGGACCCTATCGAATATATCTACGAATCCGCAGAATCTCTGATCCACCAGCGGGAGGTCGGAAGTGACACGAAAAGTTTTTCTGAGGCCCTGCGGCGCGCAATGAGACAGGATCCCGACGTTATAATGATCGGAGAGCTCAGAGACCTCGAGACTATTTCCGCAGCTGTTACTGCTGCTGAGACAGGTCACCTTGTCCTTACTACGCTCCACACTCCTGACGCACCTCAAAGTATTGACAGAATAATAGACGTGTTCCCGGCGGGGCAACAGCAGCAGATCAGAATACAGTTGTCATCGATCCTTATTGGAATACTATCGCAGCAGCTCGTACCCCTTATTACGGAAACAGGGCGAATGGTGGCTACAGAGCTTCTGATAGCAAACAATGCCATAAAAAACTATATAAGGGAGGCCAAGACCTCTCAGATCAAAAACTCTATACAGACAGGTTCAGCCCTTGGCATGCACACTATGGACCAGGACCTTGCAAGAATGTACAGAGAAGGTCTCATAAGCAGAAAAAATGCTATTGCATATGCTTATGACTTAAAAGATCTTGAAAGATTCATGGGGGATTGAGATCCAGAAAAGGATCTATGCTTATAGGAGCACTGGCGGCCTGTTTTATTGCCGTTATAACAATTTCCTGCGTTGCTTGCCTGATCCGTAATAGTGAGATGTTTGTATGCACATCATGTGAAAAGTTGGAGATCGAGAGGGCAAAGCACGATGCTCTCTCGATCCTTTCTTCGGGTTGTTTACCGGACCCAATAAACTACAAGAACGTCAATGTTACTTTCGAAGGATCTTCAGAAGACAAAAACATCATTCTCATTATCCAAAAAGAGGGATTCCTTAAAGTCAGGGAATCTTGTGTTGTGTGGCCTAATGAAGGTTCATAGAAGAGCAGGTTTTTCGCTTATAGAAGTAGTTGTAAGCCTTGCAGTAATGCTGGTGATAATGCCACCGATGCTCTCTACCATGAAGATTGTAATTAACGAACTGTTCTACAATGTAGAATTTAAGAAGGGCCATACAAGAATAACAAGGACTGAGGCACTTTTAAAAGCACCTCTTTTCTATTGCGGCTTCGGAATGCAGGCTGATCCTTCAAAATATAAGGAGTCTTTTGGCAGCCAAAAGCATGAACCTTTCAGATGGGAGGGCCCGATAACTGTCCAAAAAGGACCAAGCGGTTTTGAAAACAGTGAATTGAGGGTTTCCTTTGCAAGACCGAGCAGCACCAGACTTGACCGGATGACACAAAGCGAAACCCCTGAAGGGATACTGACTCTTCATAAATTTCCCGAACAGAACGAGTTCGGTGATACTTATTCCAGCAATTCTCCTGACATAAGGAACTGGGTCTTTTTCCCAACGTCATTTCCTCCATCTACGCCCTTTTGTATAATGGGTCTTAACGGCAAGGTTATGTCTGTAAAAAATAATATGGGAAGGTCATTCAGTATTTCCGGCGGAGACAGGGTCCATCACATGATGGCAATTAGTCTATATTCTAAGGATGACTTTCTCTATACAAAGGATTTTCGTTTTCCAGGTGCACAGCCAAGAATAAAGGGAGTCCTGGACGTAAGGTTCGATCTTGACATAGAAAAAAAGATCGTGATCGTCTACATCCTTGCAAGAGGTGACAGGCTTTACGATGCACCTCAGGAGATACGTGGGAGAGAAGAATGGCCTGACGAATATATCCGGCAGTGGGTAGAAAAAGGATCAAGATACAAGTTATTTGCATCAAAAACAGTCTGGTATCTGCCAAACCTGATAGGAAGCGATCTTATATGCGAAGAGTATGTGAACGCAACGGAAGTGTTCTGATCACGGTCATTATGTTTTCTACCGCTTTACTTACCATGGCTCTGCTTTATTTTGCATCATCCAGCAAAATCGTTGATTTCTTAAACTGGAAGCATCTTCTGTTGAAAAGGGAAAACGCCGCAGTGCAGGCGGAAGCAATAACCAAATACTGGTTTTGTTCTTATGCTTCAGTAGAAGGAGCTATAGATCCTTCGGAGTTTATTTTAGGAGCCGAGCCCAAAGTAGATCCTTATCTTGATATCCCTGACGACCTTCTTGCTGAGCTTGAAAGCAAGAATAGAGATATCACAATAGAGGCAAAGATCATTGATCAGAATTACAGTGATTCCTTTGTACCTGAAGCAGCTGTTTTGAATGTTCCCAAAGGTAGACCCTCAAAGCTTCTTCTCATGCAGGACGAAGGAAGTCAGGACATATGCTTCGTTAAAAGGTATTCAATAAGGATAACCTCTGCATATTCAGAAACAGAAGACGAGCCCTTTGTTCTCTCTGAAAATCTCATGGTGCTTAAGGAACCCTCAGGAGCAATACGTGTGATCCCCTTATATACAAAAAAACAATAGTAAGTAAAGACAAACAAGCTTTCTATATGTTATGATAATACGGCGTATTCAAGGCAAATGTATGCGCATGTTGTTTTGTGAGAGAGTACAGGGAGGTTTTTCAATGGCACAAGTTGTGGACACTAGCGATTTTCGTCCCGGATTAAAGATCAAGTGGGAAGGCGGGATGTGGATCATTCTTGAATGTTCCCATCACAAGATGGGAAGAGGAGGCGCTATAGTAAGAAGCAAGCTCCGCAACCTTGAGACCGGGTCCTCAGTTGATCAGTCTTTTAAGTCAGGAGAACGTTTTGAAAGAATAATTTTTGATGAAAGACCTGCCCAGTACCAGTACAAAGATGGAGACAGCTATGTTTTTATGGACATGGAGTCATATGACCAGGTATACCTTACAGAGGATATGCTGGGGGACGCAGTAAAATACCTGATAGATGACCTTGAAGCAAGTTTTGATATGTACGAAGAACGGGTCATGGGTATTGAACTTCCAACTTCGGTTGCAATGCAGATAACGGATACACCTCCCTCCTTTAAGGGAGATACAGCTTCAGGCGGCGGCAAACCTGCCACTACGGAGACAGGTCTTGTCATCACGGTTCCGTTCTTTGTTGAGAACGGTGAGACAGTCCTCGTTGATACGAGGACAGGGGAATACCTTGAAAGAGCAAAGAAATCATAAGGGAGGGATCCGAATGAGCGCACGGGAAAAGATAGCGTACCTAAGAGGATTGATAGACGGGCAGAAGGTAGCGGACACGCCTGAAAAGGAAAAATTTTTTGCTGCATTGGTAGACACCCTTGATTCTTTGGCAGAGGCGATGGAAAACCACGAAGAAGTCCATAATGAGCTCAACGATTACCTTGAACAGCTTGATGAGGATGTAAGTGAACTTGAGGATGATCTCGACGTACTTCTTGAAGATGAGTATGATGATGAAAATGACGACGATTATGAAGACTTTGATGAAGAAGAGTACGCCTCTGTAACATGTCCCGAATGCGGGAAGGATTTCTATTATGAACCGGCAGCCTATGAGGAAGATGAAGATCTTCTCTGTCCCCATTGCGGGAAACCTTTCAAATATCCTGAAAATTAAATTCACCGCATAAAATAAAAATTCATTACATTTAGTTGTCGATAAGGAGGAATAACCGCATGGTCGCGAATAATAAAGAGGACTTTGTAGTAAGCGATGCCGGCGAAAACGAAGAAGTCGGAACAGGGACCACTATCGATCAGTCTAACCTTGAAGGCAAGATCCGGATCTCGGAGGACGTCATAGCTCAGCTTGCCACAAAAGCTCTGAACAGCGTTGAAGGTGTTACTCCGGCAAATCCGGGCCTCATGGCTAACCTTCGTCTTGGAAGAAAAACGGTCAACGGTGTAAGAATAACTATCTCTGACGGTGAAACACCGGAGATAGTTGTAGATGCATATATTGCTGTCAAGTACGGGCTTCGCATCCCTGATGTTTGCTGGGATGTGCAGGAGGCAGTAAAGGAACAGATAGAACGATTTACAGGCTACACTATCAAAGGAGTCAATGTGTACGTCCAGGGAGTTACATTTGGGGAGAAAAAAGAACAAGCCGCCCCTGAACCTAAGGTCGTTTACAACTCATTTACCGAAGAGGCCTGATCTAACTTAAATTATCGAAGGAGGCCGGTTTCCTGAACGAGAAACCGGCCTTCTAGATCAAGAGGTGAAAAATATGCTCTTTTTATGGACAACGACCAAGATCGGTAAAATTTGGATCGATGGAGACTCATTTCGCCAGATCATTTCCAAAAGACTGCCGGAAGGTTTTTACTGTCAGGAGATTTCTTTTATCGGGGATCAAAGCCTTTTAAATGTTTATATTACCCTGCCGGAGGGTCATAACGAAGAGGACAAAGTAAGACTGGATAAGAAATTCAACGACATCTTCACTAAGTCAGGAATGGAGGTCCATATAAACTGGATCAAAATAGCACCTCAGGACAATCCTAAAATTAATCCCGTCTGGACGATGCCATTATTTTGGGCCGGCGCTGCCTCTGGCCTAACTGCACTCGTTCACCTTGGGCTCAAGGGTATCCTGTGGTCCCTTTTTGCTGCGATAACAGGCTATGGTGTAGCTTGGATATTGATCACCGAGGACGGCAAAAAACAAGTTTCAGCTCTGATGAAACAATTCAGGAGATGATTTTTGAATATGTCGTTAAAGTCACAAATGCGTCACAGATCGCGTGAAATTGCGCTCCAGCTTATTTACCAACTTGATGTAAGACCTTCTGCAAATATAGATGAAGCCATTGAACTCTATCCTTCTGAGGATGAGCCTGATGGTGTATTTGATTATGCGTGTGAGCTGGTAAGAGGAGTAATGGAGAATATGGATGCTATCTCAGACCTGCTGAGGGAAAACATTATAGGCTGGAGGCCGGAAAGAATGGTTGCCGTTGACAAAGTTGCCATCTCACTGGCTCTTTATGAGGGGATCATATCTAAAAAAGTGCCGATCGCAGTTTCAATTTCTGAAGCAGTTAAGCTTGCAAAAGTTTTTGGCACTGAAGAATCCGGTCGTTTCGTGAACGGAGTTCTGGGGAGAATAGTCCGAAAGGAAGAGTTTCTCTCGAACTGAGCAGCCATGTTTAAATACGAAAAAGATGCTATATTTACAGTAGATGAGGTCACAAACAAGATCCGTGAAGCAATATACGCTTCCGGTGAACTTCAGAATATCTCCGTAAAGGGAGAACTCCTTGGATTCAAAAAACACTCCAGCGGTCATGCATATTTTACAATAATCGGTACTGAGGCACGGATATCCTGTGTTCTCTTCCGTTCAAATGCTTCCTCTGTTATCCTCTGGCCAAAAGACGGGGATGAGGTGCTTGTTCGCGGCAAGGTTGATGTTTACGCAGCGAGAGGCTCATATCAGATATATGCCACGTCTCTTCTGCCGCTTGGCGAAGGGGCAAAAGCAAGGGCCAAAGAGATGCTGTTTAAACGGCTTACAGCAGAGGGGATCTTTGATATCAGACATAAGAGGGAACTTCCTCTTTTCCCCGGGAAAGTAGCTGTTATCACCTCACCAACAAGCGCAGCGGTACAGGATGTAATAAAGATCGCATCCCTGAGATATCCCGCTTCAGAGCTGCTTGTCATCCCCAGTCTTATGCAGGGAGCAGGAGCATCTTCGGAGATAACGGAAGCTTTCTCAAAATGCTCCTCTTTGAAGGACATCTCTCTCGTTATGCTGGTAAGAGGCGGAGGAAGCAGGGATGACCTCGATACTTTTGACGGCGAGGAAGTTGTCAGAGCTATCCGATCCTGTCCGGTTCCTGTAATAACAGGGCTTGGTCATCAAATTGACAAGACCCTCTCCGACCTGGCCGCGGATGCCTACGCACCAACACCTTCCGGTGCGGCAGAAAGAGTATTCCCGGATTCCAAAGAACTCTCCACTTATCTTAAAAATTCGATGAGATCGATGCATGCCCATATAAACAAGAGAACTGCAAAGATAAGCTCGGACCTGACTGATTCAAAGAGAAGGCTTATCTTCAGCATTACCAGGGGAGTATGTCTCCCAGCTTCTGAATATTTGAACAATGCGCTTAGTTCCCTCACATCAAATGTCACATTTAAACTTTCAGAGGCAGAGGCGAAACTCTCTTCCGCAGCGGGAGCACTAAACAACCTTTCCCCGCTGACTGTAATGTCAAGGGGCTTCACGATATGCAGGGACTCTGAAGGAAATATGATCAAGGATGTCTCTTCACTTTCAGAGCGTCAAAAAGTAGATATATATTTCAGAGACGGATATGCGGATGCAGAGATAAAAAGCATATCCGGTAAACCGACATTACCTTGATCAGATCACGAGGATAGCGGCGTAGGGCTGCGGCGTAAAGATGCCGCGGGAGTCGATGGCAAATCAATAGCAAATCAGTGGGGGAGTCAATGGTTAGGACCTAAGGTCCCCTCTGTCCCTCTCCGTCATTCCCGTATGCACTTGAGCGCGAAGGGGGTTTTGAACCTTCGAACAATAGTTTGACCACGTTTGACGATTGTTTGACCACCGTTTGACCGCATTTACAACCCCTCAGCAAAATTATTTAATAACAGTTTCACGTGGCACGATCTAAGCCACATCAGTACAGTTAGAAATTAAAAAATTATAGAAGTACCTATGAGGTGATTTTAAATGCTGCCTAAAACAATAGAATGGATAAGTGATGCTCCTTTGCTGCGGCTTCTTGACCAGAGAAAAATACCGTTGTCTGTTGAATTTGTGGACTGTTGTACTTATGAGGAGACAGCCAGGGCAATTGAGGACATGACAGTAAGGGGTGCACCTGCTATTGGTGTAGCTGCAGCGTATGGCGTGGTGCTTGCCGCTGCTTCGGACCTTTCAAAAATCAATGATGCCTTATCAAGGCTTTCTGTCACAAGACCTACCGCGGTCAACCTCTTTTGGTCAATTGAAAAAATGCGATCTGTTTACAACAAATATAAAAACTCACCTGAACTATATCTCATGCTTGAATCAGAGGCTATGAAAATAGATAAAGAAGACCGAGAGATCAACAGAAAGATCGGCGCGCACGGAGCGGGTTTACTCCCCCAAAAAGCATCGGTAATAACTCACTGCAATGCAGGTGCTCTTGCTACTGCAGGCTATGGGACCGCACTCGGTGTTTTGAGGGCAGCTAAGGAAGCAGGCAAGGAGATCAAAGTATACGTCGATGAGACAAGGCCGCGTTTTCAGGGTGGAAGGCTTACAGCTTTTGAGTTATGCGAGGACGGATTCGACGTTACTGTTATCTGTGATTCGATGTCCGCATTCCTTATGTCCAGAGAAAAGATAGACGCTGTAATTACCGGTGCTGACAGGATAGCCCTTAACGGAGACACCGCGAATAAGATCGGTACCTATGGGCTTGCTATTTCTGCAAAAAGGCATAATGTTCCTTTTTATATAGCCGCACCAATAAGCACTATAGATTTTAACTGCCCAGACGGAGATTCGATACCTATAGAGGAAAGAGACCACAAAGAAGTAATGATGGCCGGAAGTGAAATGCTGGTCTATGAAAAAGCTAAAGTATGGAACCCTGCCTTTGACGTTACACCTGCTGATTTGATCAAAGGAATAATAACAGAAGCCGGGATATTTGAGCCATCACATGTTAAAGAACTTCAAATAACAACTGCTATATCTGGCGTTGAGTGGTAATATTAAAGCAGGACAATTCCTTAAAATATCTTTAGGTGCATTCATACATTTTATGACCATAGAATAGGAGTGGTGCCTTTGGATCATATAAATTCAAGCGCCGTACTTTGTTGTTATTCTATGAAAAAGACAAAACGCATATCATGAAGGAGGCAGTATTGTGAAGAACGAATTTAAAATTGCTGATATTGGCCTTGCTCCGGAGGGACACAGAAGGATAGAGTGGGCATGGGAATATATGCCTGTGCTTAAGCTAATCGCAGAGAGAGAAGAAAAAAATAAGCCGCTTGACGGGCTTGTGATCGGTTGTTGCCTGCATCTCGAAGCCAAGACTGCCTGTCTTCTGAAAGTAATGAGCAAACTTGGAGCAACTGTAGTCACAGCAGGAAGCAACCCTTTGTCAACACAGGATACTATCTGTGCAGCCCTCGTTGAAGAAGGCATCCATGTTTTTAGCCGCAGAGGAATGACAACTAAGGAATACACGGAAAACATAGAGGAAATGCTCAAGTGGGATCCGCAGATAATAATAGATGACGGCGGAGACGTTGTCTCAATGATAATAGAGAAGAGAAGGGACCTCATCCCATCTGTGCTTGGCGGGTGCGAGGAGACCACTACAGGCATCAAGCGTCTTAGGGCGATGCAGTGTGAAGGAGTCCTGCCTTTTCCTATGCTTGCTGTGAATGACGCTCAGAGCAAATACCTCTTTGACAACCGCTATGGAACAGGACAGTCAGTATGGGATGCAATATTAAGGACAACAAACCTCATCGTAGCAGGCAAAAATGTTGTGATCGCGGGTTATGGATGGTGCGGTAAAGGAGCGGCAAGACGAGCCGCCGGTCTGGGCGCGAAAGTAATAGTTGTTGAAGTAGACCCTCACAGAGCACTTGAGGCGCTGATGGATGGCTTTCATGTAATGGACATGCTTGATGCTTCAAAGGTCGGTGATATTTTCATTACAGTTACCGGCAACACAAAAGTCATCCGCAAAGAACACTTTATGCGTATGAAAGACGGAGTCCTGCTCTGCAACGCAGGCCATTTTGATGTGGAAGTCTGTATTCCTGACCTTGCGGAACTGGCTGTCAATGTAAAAGCCACTAGGGACAATATCCTGACGTACATCCTTCCTGTAGGACGCAGGATACACCTTCTAGGTGAAGGAAGGCTTGTTAACCTTGCAGCAGGCGATGGACATCCTATTGAGATAATGGATTTGAGCTTTGCCATGCAGCTGCTCTCCTGCATCTATATCAGCCGCAATAAACTTAAGCCGGGTTTATACAACGTTCCGGTTGAGCTTGACTGCAAAGTGGCTAAACTGAAACTTGAATCTCTTGGAATAAACATAGAACAGCTTACACAGGAACAAAAGGAATATCAGGCATCATGGAGAGAGGTATGATCACAAATCAGTACAGGGATGTCGTTGTCTGGGACGCTGAGAGGGCCTCAGCCGAGAGATGCGATGTTGTTACTGAGGGAGATAAAATCTCATCCATTCTCCCGGCAGGAACGCTTAGCTCCGACCTCGCATACGAAGGAAGAGGCAAGACAGCTCTTATACCGGGTTTTGTGAACGCACATGGGCATGCTGCAATGACCCTGCTGAGGGGGCTTGGAGAAGAACTGCCTCTAATGGAATGGCTTCAGAAGAAAATATGGCCGGTAGAAAACAACCTTGACGGTGACCTTGTCAAAGCAGGCACGACCCTTGGGATAATGGAGATGCTTTCTACAGGAACCACCTGTTTTGCTGATATGTATTTTTTTATGGACAAAGTTGCGGAAGCTGCTCTTGAAAACGGCATGAGATGCGGACTGTCGAGAGGAATAGTAGGAGACAATGACGGCAGTAAATTAAAAGAGAACCTGAAGCTGGCTCGAGACTATAACGGAAGAGATGGACTGATCAACGTACAGCTTGGTCCCCATGCGCCATATACAGTTCCTTTCGATCTGATGAAAGAGATAGCCGAAAAGGCAAAAGAGGCCGGTCTTGGTGTTCAGCTCCACTGGCTTGAAACGTCCTCAGAATGGAGCATAAGCGGGCTGGAAGGTAAGATGACTCCGGAAGAGTATCTATCCGAAACCGGCATGATCGATGTGCCTAATCTCCTCCTGGCTCATTGTGTATGGGTAGACAGAAAAGCTGTAGGTTTCTACGTTAGGGACAACGTCACTTTCGCACACAATCCGGGAAGCAATCTGAAACTTGGCAGCGGGATAGCCCCTCTTCCCGAATACCTTAAAGCCGGGGTCAGTGTGGCTCTCGGTACTGACGGAGCCGCCAGCAACAACAGACTGGACATTTGGGATGAACTTCGCTGCGCTGCTCTGATCCACAAGGGTACAGCGAAAGATCCTACCCTGGTGACATCTGCCGAAGTCCTGAAGATGGCTACGGTAAACGGGGCAAAGGCGCTTGGTTTTAACGATACAGGACTTATCAAAGAGGGATACAAGGCAGATATTATACTTATAGACCTTGACCAGCCACATTATGTTGGCTGGGACAATGAAAATCTTCCCGGCTTCCTGGTTTACGCCGGATCTTCCTCAGATGTTAGAGCTACTGTTGTGGCAGGAAAAATGCTTTATAAAAACGGATCTTTTACAGAAACAGACAGAGATAAAGTAATTGCTGAAGCAAAATCGGCGCGCAGAAAACTGACAGGCTGCTGATAATTTTTAAAGGGATGTCATTATTGCTATGGCGTGGATCCGGCATAAATACTCCTGATCCACGTATAATTGTTTGGTGCGAAAAATTAAAAAGACCGGACCGCCTTTCTGATAAAGATGGGAATACGGCTTCAATTTTTTATTACAGGAGGCAGCTTAAATGCAATACAGAAGCGGAAAAGAATTAAGGGAACTCTTTCTATCATATTTCGAGGAAAAGGGAAGTAAAAGGTATCGCAGTTTCTCACTGGTGCCGGATGATCCAACGCTGCTTTTCACAATAGCCGGGATGGTCCCTTTTAAGCAATACTTTCTCGGACTGAAGACCCCTGAGGTAAAAAGAGCTACAACAGCACAGAAATGTGTCAGGACAAACGATATAGAAAATGTTGGGCGTACAGCAAGACATCACACATTTTTCGAGATGCTCGGAAACTTTAGTTTTGGAGATTATTTCAAAGAGGAGATAATCCCCTGGGCATGGGAATTTCTAACAGAACGGGTCGGACTTGAACCGGACAGGCTTTATGCAACGATCTATCTTGATGATGACGAAGCACATGATATATGGCGCGACAAAGTAGGACTTCCGGAAAACAGGATAGTCCGTCTCGGCGCGGATGATAATTTTTGGGCTGCCGGCCCTGTAGGTCCATGCGGACCGTGCTCTGAGATAATATATGACCAGGGTCCGGAATTCTCATGCGGAAAACCCACGTGCACTGTTGGCTGTGACTGTGACCGCTATCTGGAGATATGGAATCTCGTCTTCATGCAGTATAACAGGGATGAGGCAGGAAACCTTACCCCGCTTCCAAACAAAAATATCGACACAGGAATGGGACTTGAGAGACTCACGTCAGTGGTCCAGAGAGTACCAAACGATTTTGAGACAGATCTTTTCCGCCCGATCATAGACAAGGCATGTGAACTTGGCGGTGTCAAGTATGGAGAAGACCCGCAAAAAGACATGGCGGTAAAGGTTATTTCCGACCATATAAGAGCCTCTGCATTTATGATAGCAGATGGAATACTGCCCGCAAACGACGGCGGTGGATATGTGCTCAGGCGCCTTATCAGAAGAAGCGCGCGCTATGGAAGGCTGCTTGGGATAGACAGGCCCTTCCTTACCGAACTTTTGCTCTCAGTACGTGAGTCGATCGGTGACGAGTACACAGAGCTTGTCGAACAGGCCTGTGCTATCGAGCAGATACTGAAAACAGAAGAGGAGCGTTTTTCTAAGACCCTTTCACAGGGAAGCGACCTTCTTGAATCAGAGATCAAACAGTTGAAGAAAAATTCCCTCCGCACACTTCCAGGAAGCGTTGCATTTGTCCTTTATGATACTTATGGTTTCCCTCTCGAACTTACAGATGAGATGTGCGAAGAAGATGGTATTACTGTCGATAAAGAGGGCTTCAACAAAGCAATGGACGATCAGCGTCAACGGGCAAGGGCTTCAAGCAAACAGAGCAGTTCGGTAATTTCTAAAAACGCATACACTGAACTAGCTGACAGATCAGGCCCGAGCAATTTTTGCGGTTATGATCACACGTCCCGTGACACTGAGGTCATAGCGATAATTTCCGATGGAAAAGAAAAGGATTTCATAGCTGAGGGTGAAAGTGCGGATATAGTACTTACTGACACGCCGTTTTACGGTGAAAAGGGCGGACAAGTTGGTGACACCGGTGTTATAACAGCTGAAAACGCCATTTTTCAGGTAGAGGACACTCTTTATCCGGTGAACGATCTTATCGTTCACCGAGGCAGGCTTCTTAAGGGAAGTCTCAATAAAAATCAGGCAGTGACAGCATTGATAGATGCGGTGAGAAGAAAAAACATCCAGAGGCACCACACG
>JAAZCN010000086.1 GCA_012513245.1 Synergistaceae bacterium
GTACTTGGATCAACAAACGCCTCCTCGGGCAGGGATATCGGCATACCGTAAACATCACATAGGTCTCCCAGGTTCTCTCTACTCGCCTGTATCAGCTTTTCCGGGTCTACGAGGTGAGGACGTCCCTTTAGAGGTGCGATTATCTTTGTGTTGGGGAATATCCGGTGGAACTGTCCTGCCCCTCCCGAATGGTCGAGATGGATATGTGTATAAAGAAGATAGTCAGGCTCACCGGCATTGATATGCTCCAGATCCTTGATAAGCTGAGGTACGCAGGAAGCCGGCCCCGTCTCCATCAAGATCGTCTTTCCCCTGATTTTGTCATCTATATGCCAGCCGATGATAAAAGATTCAAAGCCGCCTCTTTGAACCGGCAGTATTATCTCGGTAAGTCCTTTGATTATCTCTTTTGTGTTCATCCGGATCTCCCCTTTTATTTATTATACTTCTGGACAAAGCAGAGCAATTGCTGAGCATAGCTGATAAGTTGCTGAGCCGTCGTAAATACAGTCAAACAATTGTCAAACGTTGTCAAACAATAGTCAAACGATCGTAAGGGCTGAGAACCGGCACCTCCTCGTCGTTCCGTTTTTTATCGTCTCCCTCGAGTGCTCCAATCGGGGGGCCAGTGGCTTTGTTTTATGCTATTACTGCGTTCATAAGACATTAAACAAAAACCGCTGTTCCGGCATCTCAAAGCGCATTCGAAATGGTTCGAGCACTATGGATTATTTAATAATTTTCCTGACGGAAAAAGGCGCTCTCCCGACAACCCCATACCGGAATGACGATGGTGAATGAGTCCGGGGACGACGGAGATTTTAGTTCGTGTTTTAAGGTTCTTACAATTGCTTGCCAATGTTTGCCTATCGCTTGCCAATTGCTTGCCGGCCCTTTATCCGCCCCTACAACTGCTTAGCAACCGCTTAGCGACGGCTCAGCAATTGCTTAGCAATGCCTTGGGTCCAATTCTTCGCAGTCAAAGGCTGAATTTCCTCGCGGCATGACCCGCGCCGCCCGCTTTTCACAACCGCTTGCCGACCGCTTGCCCATTGCTTGCCGACTGCTTGCCCGCATTTTTGGCCGCTCTGCCTCTATACGTCATCCAGCGCAGCCAGAACTTCGTCAAGCAGAGACTGGAACTTCTCACAGTGACGATCCCTTGGATATTCAAGCTCAATCCCTATAGAGGCCTCTATCTTTCCTTTTTTCAGCACGATCACACGCGTTCCAAGCCTGAGAGCCTCCCCCACGTCATGTGTCACCATAAGGAAGGTTTTGCCTCCTTCCATATATATCCTTAAAAGTTCACGCTGCAGTGTCCTTCTGGTGAAATAATCCAGTGCCCCAAGAGGTTCATCCAGAAGGACTATCTCCGGCTCACAGGACAGAGCTCTTCCAAGGGCGACCCTCTGGGCCATACCTCCCGAAAGCTGGTGCGGCATCGCATTTGCAAACCCATCAAGTCCTAGCATCTCCAAAAGGCTTGTTGCCTTTGAATGGAGTTCTTTAGCCCTGCCTTCAGGATGAAAGGGAAAGAGGATATTGTTTTCGACAGACATCCAGGGAAGGAGGCGGGGCTCCTGAAAGACCATCCCTACGGGAAGCTGATGCTCATGATCGCATACCCTGCCTTTAAAGATGATCCTGCCCTCTGTCTCCCGTTCAAGACCTGCCAGTATCCGAAGCAGTGTTGTCTTGCCCGAGCCGCTTCGTCCTACTATTACTATAAAACCGCCTTGCTCTATTTCCAGATCGATCCCCATCAGGGCATCGACATTCATATCTTCAATTGCATACCTTTTTTTCAGGTCTTCTATCCGAAGAAAGCTCACGCCTCAATACCCCGCTTCAGGTACCGCTTCATTATCCAGAGGAAACCGTAATCCAGAAAGGCTCCCAAGGCTCCGATCACAAATATGCCCATCAGGACTACATCCGAACGGGAAAGCTGTTCGGCATCAAGTATCATATAACCCAGCCCTGAAGATGCCGCAACAAGTTCCGCCGCCACAAGCGAGCGCCAGCTGTAACCGAGGCCAAGCCTAAGTCCGGTAAGTATCGAGGGTATCGCCGAAGGCAGGATCACGTACTTGAACTGATGCCATTTTTTGTAGCCGAATACCGTCGCAACCTCTATCAATTTAGGGTCGCAGCCCCTTATGCCCTGAAGTGCGTTCATAAATACAGGGAAAAATGTCGCAAGTATTATCAGTATTATCTTAGGCGCCTCTCCTATGCCAAACCACAGAATAAGCATGGGGATCACCGACATGGGCGGTATATGCCTCAAAAATTCAAGTGCTGGCTCAAGCTGTACCAACAGGGGCGGAAACCATGAGCAGAGAAGGGCAAGTGAAAGTGCTATCGCCGCGGAGAGCCCGAATCCCTTTATGATCCTGTCAAGACTCGCCCAGACGTGCTTTTGAAGATCACCGTTCTGGATCGACAGGAAAAAAGAATTAACGACTTTTTCCGGAGAAGGGAGAAGGAAAGCATTCCACCAGCCGGCGTTCGAACCTACCCACCAAAGGAGCAATAACATCACAGGCAATATCAGGCCGCTTTCCAGCAAATTCTTTTTTTCGAACTTCATTGCCTCACGCTCCCGCTATATTGTACATTTATTTAGCCGATAAGCACAGTAAATGGGCCGAGTTTATGTTAATCTATTATGGGAAAGGCGGAGCGGCATGAAAATGCCGGGGGGAATCTGCAGCCTCCAGGCTGCGGAGAATTCGCGTCCTATGGACGCTGGAGAATTTGCTCGCTTCGCATCGCGGAGAATTGCCGGATGCCCCGTCCGGCGAGGAATTAAGACTTTGATTAAGAATCAAAATCACCGTCGTTCCCGGACGCTTCTAAACGGGAACCCAGTGGCTTTTGTTTAGATCTTAAAAAGCTAGATATAGCAAGAACTTAGAGACACTGGATCCCCGATGGAAGCATTCGGGGACGACGAAAAAAGATATAATCAGCAGTAGCGGAGAATTGGGGGTAAAGGTTGAATTCTACAGCGAACATTGTTCTCAGTTCGCGAATTCTCCGCAACGCGAGCATTGCAAAGCGTTGCAAATTCTCCAGCGGCCGAAGGGCGCGAATTCTCCGGCGGATGCTTTCTCCGCCTGCATTTAACAACTGCTCAGCAACCGCTCAGCTATTGCTCAGCCATTGCTCAGCAATGTCTTGAAGGGGTGATCATATTTGGGAAAAGTGACCTGGAAACCGGGGACCATGCTTTATCCTATTCCACCCGTAATGGTCTCATGCGGGACGATGGAAAAGCCTAATGTAATAACAATTGCCTGGACCGGAATAGTGAATTCCGATCCGGCCATGACCTATATATCAGTAAGACCGGAGCGTTACTCGCACGGACTGATAACGGCTTCTTCTGAATTTGTAATAAACCTCACTACAGAATCGCTGATGTGGACCGCCGATTATTGCGGTGTAAAATCAGGAAGGGATATAGACAAATTTTCGCTGCCCTCAATAACCGCTATCTCCGCTTCAGAGGTAAGCGCGCCCATGATAGAAGAAAGTCCGCTCAGTCTTGAATGTCGGGTCGATCGCATACTAAGGCTCGGCACCCATGACATGTTCCTCTCTAAAATTGTTGCGGTAAACGTAAATGAAAAGCTTATCGACAGCCATGGCAAACTCCACCTTGAAAAAGCAGGCTTAGTTGCAACATGTCACGGAAAATACTTCTCTCTCGGTAAACAGATCGGAACTTTCGGCTACTCAGTCAAGAAAAAACGGTTAAAATAACTTTAGGATCACCCGATCGTTGGTGAAATTTTATTATAAATCAGGAGGAATCGACATGCTTGTTTGCGCTATATGCGGAAGAGCTCTAAAAGAGTGCTGTGACCTTTTTCATGAGGCGATCACGCCGGATGGTGACACGGTCGTTGTCTGCAACGACTGTGCTATAGAAAACGATCTGGAATTTGAGCCTGATAAGGAAGAGAAGTAACCGATGATCATCCCAGGAATTCTTCAAACTCCATAGCTCTGTACTGTTCCGCCGGTTTCCCCGGAACTACTATCGCATGGGCAGGACAGAACGCAACACACCTCTGGCATGACTCACAGAGGTTTTTGTTGATAAAGGGGTGCTCCCCTTGCAGGCTGATAGCTCCTACAGGACAGTTCTCAACACATCTCATACATTTTATGCATGCATCATTGTCGATCATTATCGGGAACATCCTGTAAAAGAACCTGAGGGCTCTTCCGCTCGAAACCAGTTTGTACCACATCGACGAAAAGAGGGGCACACCGGTGCCCCAGACAGCTTTTCCCTCCGATAGCCTGTCAGCGAAGGAGAGTGCTTTTTCCATTGCCGCAGAGATCAAACCCTGATTTTTTTCGACAGGTATGACTCTGTTGTTATAGTTGCCCGGCATTACGAACAACTCAGAGCCTATCAATTTATAGCCTTTCTGTCTGAAAAGTTTTTTGAACTTCCACTCAGCTCCGAGGGCGGAGCCTCCCATTGTAGCAGTCATAAAAACACTCCGTCCCTTACCCTGAGGCAGTGAGGCTATGAATCTCAGCACAAGAGGATATGTGGAAAAAAAAGCGATCGGGAATGCCAGTCCGATAACACTATCGCCCGACATCCTGAAGGAATTAAACTTGCCTATCATATGGAAGTTGACCTTATGTCCTTTTTCTTCAAGCCTTCTGCCGACTTCCCTTGCTATCATAAGAGTATTGCCGGTCCCGGAAAAAACATAATATTCAATTTTCATTTTTGATTTCCTCCTGTCTTTGAACAATAATACGAACAACCTTTTCTGGTTATTATTATACCCTCCCACTCAGGACATAAGCAGCCTTATCCTGTTCATCTGATTAACTGAACTTGTCCCCGGATCATAGTCCAGAGCCAACAGGCTGGTCCCGTTGTAACGGCGTCTCAGTTCCTTGATGACTCCCTTGCCCGTTATGTGGTTGGGAAGACATGCGAAAGGCTGGACACATATTATTTTTTTGACGCCGCTCTCTATCAAAGAGATCATTTCTGCAGTCAGAAGCCACCCCTCTCCCGCCTGATTCGCACAGGAGACGACAGATGAAGCCTTGTCCGCCAGAGAATAAATATCGTGAAGGCGGCCGAACCGGGTCCCCCTTAGGGCATCTCTGACAGGCTTCCGGATGATCTCGACCGCAGCGATAGCGACCCGTCCCGCAACAGCAGAACACAAGCTTCCCGAAAGAGACCTGTATCTGTAGACCGGATCAAAGAGACAGTAAAGCAGGAATGAAGCTATGTCAGTCATAACAGCCTCTCCCCCGCTTGACTCTATAAGGTCAACAAGACGCTCGTTCGCGCCTGAATGGTATTTGACCAATATTTCACCCACTATTCCTACCTTTGGTTTTTCTATCCCGGACACAGAGATCCTGTTAAAATCGGCAACAGTCTCACGCACGAACGAGCTGAAACTCAAAGCGCTGCCCTTTATTATCATCTCTCTGTATTTGGATGACCATGCATCATAGACTCCCATTGTCTCTCCTGACCTCAGCTCATAGGGTCTTGTCCTTAAAAGCAGCCTCATAAGAAGATCTCCGTAAACCATTGCTTTCGCAGACCTTAATATCACCCTTGGGGACAGGTGGAAACTTACTGAGTTTTTGCCCTGTGAGTTGACTGCCAAAACCCTTACCTCATCAAATCCTGCATCGTCAAGTGCCCTTCTTAAAAGCGGAACATAATTGCTTGCCCTGCATGAGCCACCCGTCTGCGCATAGAAACAATCAGTATTCTTTGGGTCATATTTTCCGCTCCTAAGTGCATTCAGAAACTGCCCAACAACTATCATAGCCGGATAACACGCATCGTTGTTTACATAATTCAGACCAAGTTCTACCGAATCTCTTCCACCCTCGGGCAGGATCCTGAAATCATGCCCCTCTGCCCTCATTATCGATTCAAGGAACTGAAAGTGATATTGAGAAAGCGGCGGGCATAATATTGTCCTCTTCCCTGAGGTAGGTCTGACATTAATTGCATTTGAAATTTCAGCCTTTTTTACCTTTTCCCGGACAGCATGCTCCGTCTTTATCGCAGCCAGAAGCGAACGTATCCTTATTCTAACTGCCCCGTTATTTTTGCTTTCATCTATCTTCAGGAGAGTGTGGATGCGGCCTTCTTTTTCAAGGATCTTTGCAGCCTGATCAGAGCTTATTGCATCCAGTCCACAGCCGAATGAGTTCAGCTGTACCATTTCTATTCTCTTAAAATCCGGATCTTTAGCTACCGCACATGCAGCCCTATAGAGCCTCGAATGATATACCCACTGATCTATCACTTTCAGTTCATCTCCCGCATTTGCGCCGTTCATCCTTCCTGAGACTGAGTCCTCTGTAAGGACAGCAATGTTATATCCGTTAATGAGTTCAGGTATCCCGTGGTTCACTTCAAGGTCAAGGTGATAGGGATGGCCTGCAAGGACTATACCTACTATCCCCTTTTCATTTACATACCTGATAGCCCTCTCCCCCATTGATCTGATATCCCTTTTAAATTCCTCCCGGGCTTTATAGGCTTTTTTGAGGGATCGAACTGCTTCATCGGCAGTAACGCCTTCCCGGGTAAACTCTTTTACTATATGACCAGCCATTTTTCCCGGTGAATCTATCGGGAAAAAGCTGTGGATGTATCTGATATTATCTGAGCGTAAACCATCGACATTGAGACCGGCTACATCAGGATAGCCGGCTACAACAGGACAGTTGAAGGAATCATCTGCGTCTCTGTACTCCTTTTTTTCCTGCTGTATGCCCGGATAAAATATCAGTCCGGCACCCCTGTCTATCAGTTCCTGCATGTGACGATGGACCAGCTTTGCAGGGAAACAGAGCGTCTGTGATGGAATAGTCTCTATTGCAAGAGAAGCGTCGGGACGCTCGGAAGAGAGTTCGACTCTGAAGCCGAGAGCTGTAAAGAGCGTGAACCAGAAGGGATAATTCTCATACATATTGAGCACCCTTGGAATACTGAGGGTTCCTCTTGGAGCACTTTCTTCCTCTATCGGTACATAATAGTCAAAAAGCCTTTTGTACTTTTCCCTGTAAAGATTGGGAGGAAGTTCATTGCCGGTCTGTCCGACGTTTTCTCCGTTTGTGCACATATTTCCGGTGACATGTCTGCGCTCTTTGTTGAAGGTGGTGACGGTAAGAAGGCAATTGTTCCCGCAGCCTGAGCAGCGTTTTGTCTCTGACTTCGAATCGAAGGAGAGAAGGGACTCTCTTGAAATTATTGAACTTTTCGCGCTGCTTTCACGATCCACTGATACAAGCGCTGCTCCGTATGCGCCCATGTACTCTGATATATCCGGCCTCAGAACATTGCGGCCCGTAATTTTTTCAAAAGCTCTCAAAAGCGCGTTATTTTTGAACGTTCCGCCCTGAACAACTATATGTTCGCCTATATCTTCCATCTTTCTGATCTTCAATACCTTATAAAGGGCATTACGGACGACCGAATAGACCAGACCTGCTGAAATATCCTCTATGGCAGCTCCCTCTTTCTGTGCCTGTCTCACTTTGGAGTTCATGAATACGGTGCATCTGGATCCCAGATCTACCGGAGAGAGCGACCTTTCCGCACTCGATACGAACTCATCCATATCCATGCCCAGAGACTCGGCAAAATTTTGGAGGAACGAGCCGCATCCCGAAGAACAGGCTTCATTAAGGAAGATCTGTTTGATCCTTCCCTTCTCTATCTTGAGACATTTCATGTCCTGTCCGCCGATGTCGATGATAAAATCTACATCAGGGTCGATTTGCTCTGCCGCCCTTGTGTGGGCAACAGTCTCTATCTCTCCTATATCTATCCCGAATGCTGACTGGATCAGTTTTTCTCCGTAGCCTGTTACACAGCTGTTCTTTATGAAAAGTCCTTCCGGCATCAGGGAATAGAGATCCAGGATGATCTCCCTGACAGTATTTATGGGCTCACTTCCGCCCCGCATTCTGTAGTCGGAGAAAAGCAAATTTCCCTCACCGTCGGTCAAAACGGCCTTAGTCGTCGTCGATCCCACGTCTATGCCAAGGAAAGCTGCCCCAACAACGGATCCTATCTGCTTCACCGGAGTTGATACTTTACTGTGCCTCTGCTCGAATTCCTTTTTATCCTCCGCCCCTAAAAATAAGGGAGAGAGGTCCGAGCCGCGATCCATCCTCAAAGGCGAGAAATAGGTAACTGACCTGCGATCCAGCTCAGAAAAAGTCACCTTATCATTCTTTTTTCCAAGCAATGCCGCGCCCAAAGCTACAAAGAGGTGGGAGTTTTCCGGCGATATGGACTGCATAGGCAAAAGTCTAAGCGTTTCTGAAAACCTTTTTCTCAGCTCAGGGAGAAAATAGAGAGGACCTCCAAGGAATGCAACATTCCCGACGATCCTTCTTCCGCAGGCAAGACCGCTTATAGTCTGATTTACTACAGCCTGAAATATAGAGGCTGCGATATCGGCTCTTCCCGCCCCCTCTTTCATAAGGGACTGGACATCGGTCTTTGCAAAGACGCCGCAGCGAGAAGCTATCGGGTAGATCATCCCGGATCTCGTTGACAGTTCATTCAGTCCTGCGGCGTCCGTCCCCATAAGAAGGGCCATATGGTCAAGAAAAGCGCCTGTTCCGCCTGCACACGTCTCATTCATTCTCTGATCCGTGCCGCTTTCGTCAAAATATGTGAGTTTGGCATCTTCCCCACCAAGCTCTATGCAAACGTTAGCCTGAGGGATAAACCTGCTCACTGACGCTGAACAGGCTATAAGCTCCTGGGTAAACGGAAGCTTCATCTCCTCCGCCACTCCCATTCCTCCCGAACCTGCTATCTCCAATGTTATCCCGGAACCACTGAAACTATGTCTTATTTCGTTAAATATTTCACTTACAGTTGTCCGGACATCAGAAAAATGCCTGCAGTACCTGCTGTGAACAATTCTGTCCCTCTCATCCAATAGTACAGCTTTTGCCGTAGTTGATCCTATATCGAGCCCCATATGTAAATGCGGCATCAATTGCTTCCCCCTAACTTTCCTGTCACAACATGAGCTGCACAAAGACAGCCCGGAGTTTTAATGCTTATCTGAAGTTTTGAAAGTTTAAAAAGGAAAAGTCTGTCTAAATAAGAAGGACCAGATCTAAAACAGGCAAAAAGAGGTGTTCTCTCTCTGCTGTAAGACTGTTATCGTCAAGAATGTTTGGTAACGGACGGAATGAAAAATGGTCAAAAACATCTTTAGCGGCGAGTAATAACTGGTTCGTGTAAAAAAGATGATTTGTGGATCTGTAAAGCCTGGAAAGCGGCAACCTGAGTGTTGGGGTAACTGCGGCAGATATTTCGATACTGTTCATCATAATTTTTGCAGAACTGGGACCAAGGCTGTAACGGATGCTTTGTTCAGAGATAAAAACAAGAGCCGTCTGGAAAATGACCAGAGACACCAGAAGGATACATGCGTACTTTTGCATAATATTACTGATCCTGTTCAAACGACACCATCTCCGCTAGTGAAGATTATCACATCTCTCAAAAAAACTCCATACTTGTTTTTCTATCAGTGAAATAAGGCATATTATTAAAGCTGATCTCAAGATATAATAACGTAAATATTCACTGTTCTCATTAATAAACAGCGATACAGGCATAAAATCCAGATATTGTACGCTGCATTCTCTCTGATGGGATCATCTATAACCCCAATATTTAAAGGAGTGAGGAACATGGTCAGATACATCAAAAACATTCCGGTAGAAGAAACTTTTACACTTGCAGATCTGGTGGAATACCTTCCCGGTCAGGTAGTCAGCAGAACTATTTCACAAAACGACGCGCAGAACCTGACGATATTCGCATTTGATAAAGGAGAAGAGATAAGCTCACACTCTTCACACGGTGACGCAATGATCACCATTCTGGATGGAGAAGGAAGGGTCACGATCAACGACAAACCTTTCATACTTCATAAAGGTGAAAGCATAATCATGCCTGCCGAAAAACCTCATGCTGTCTTCGCAGTGGAAAAATTTAAAATGTTCCTGGCGGTGATTTTCCCCCTACCCCCGAAGGCTAAATAAATAAGACTGTGAGTCAGCTATTGCCATTTTCACTACTGTTTGACAACGGTTGACGATCGTTTGACCGATTTTGCGATCGCTCAGCAACGTTTTAAAACCTATTGCACGGCGATGGTTTTTTGGCAGTTTCACGCGACCCAACCCAAGCCCCAATGGTAGGCAGTGAAGCTGCAGGTCACTAGGGAGAGAAGTATTGGATAATTTGGAAAACTTAAGGATCAAAGACAAATATAACAAGATGGCCCGTTCTTATGATTCTGTGATCGACCGGTTAGTTCCCGGTGCATGGAGACGAAAGACTGCGAGTTTTGCATATGGATCGGTCTTAGAGGTAGGTATAGGAACAGGGTCAAATCTTTCTTATTACTCAACCGAATGTCAGGAAATCCTGGGAGTAGATCTAAGTTGTGAAATGCTCAGACGTGCAATTGAAAAAAAATCATTATGTAAAGTGCCGGTACATCTGAAAATGATGGATGTTCAGAAAATGTCTCTGGAGTCTGGAATTTTTGATAGCGTCCTTGCTTCGTTTGTCTTTTGCAATGTTCCTGATCCGGAACAGGCATTGCTGGAATGCTGCAGAGTTCTTAAGCCAGGAGGCCGACTCATTTTATTAGAGCATATGAGCAGTGACAAAATGATACTGAAGCGTTTGATGAACTGGTTAGATCCGTTAACTATGAAGCTTTTAGGTGATCATATCAACCGCAACACCCTCTCTTTGGTTGTTGCCACCGGTTTCAATACACATGTTGTAGAAAATTTATTCGGAGATATTGTCAGATTGATCGTAGCAGAACGTTAGAATGCAGCAGAATGCAGCGTCAACGCTGCGGTGAATTTGCGACATAAAACGTCGCGGAGAATTGCTTGACTCTGTCAAGCGGAGAATTCGCGGGCAGGCCACCCGCTGGAGAATTTGCGGTGAGAACTGCACCGCGGAGAATTTACGATCAAACGGCCGCAGGGGCGGGCAATGGGCAAGCGTTGGCAAGGATAGGCAAGCAGTTGTAAAGTGCAGCGGCGCGTTCCTTGCCGCGGGAGTCGCCCCCTTATCCCTCTCCCGGACGCTGCTTATCGGGAGTCCAGTGGCTTTTGTTTTGGTCCTTAAAAGATAGTAACAGTCAAGGTTCAGAGCCGCTGGATCCCCGATGGAGTCACTCGAGGAAGACGATGGAGTGCTTGGGGCGGAGAATTGCTTGACTCTGTCAAGCGGAGAATTCGCGGGCAGGCCACCCGCTGGAGAATTTGCGGTGAGAACTACACCGCGGAGAATTAAAGATAACCTTAAAGATATAAAACCTGTTGCCCCTCATCGTCTCCCCGGTATGGGGTTGAGCCGGGGTCCAGGTCTGTTTTTTTGGCTGTCCTTCATCGTCTTTCCCTCACGCAACTGATCAGAAGGACAGGGTCAAAAACCAGAACCGGACCTGGATTCCCGATCTCGAAACGCACTCGAAATGGTTCGAATGCTATGGAGTTATTAAATGTTTCCTTA
>JAAZCN010000087.1 GCA_012513245.1 Synergistaceae bacterium
AGAAATTTCAAAAGAAAAAGAGCTGTCGGCTCTGATATCTTCAGCAACGGAAAAAATTAGAGAAATGGCTAACGGTGACGAAGTTTTTATAACGGTAACAGATAGATCGGGCGCAATGTATATGCCCGGTAAAACAGGAAAACCGGATTCCTCGATACCGAGGAACGGAGGCGCAGCATGGAAGGTTTTCGCATCAGGGAGAGCATATCTTACCCAAAAGATTGAGAGTGCAAAGGACCTTCCTTTCTACAGGGATGCCAGGTCACTGATGTCAGCTCCGCTTTTTGCTGAAGGAGAAAAAATTGGTGTGCTGCAAATAGAATCCCACGTTGCCGATGCATTTTCGGAGGAGGATCTCCAAAAACTTGAATTGATCGCTTTTGTACTTTCACATCCTTTGTATGTAAAATTGTCTGCTGAGGGTGGGGAAAAAGAGGAGGCTCAAAGCGACCGATGATCTTGATAGATATGCATGTCCACAGCAACTATTCTGACGGGACGCTAAGCGTAGAGTCAATAGCCAAAGCTGCGAAGAAACGGCACATGGCCTTTGTGAGTCTCACTGACCACGACACAACAGAGGGCCTCGCCCCTTTCATGTCTGCGTGTAAAGAATATGGGGTGGAAGGTCTTGCAGGTATAGAGCTTTCCGCTGATTCAGATTACACCCTTCATATCCTTGGATTCAGGATAGATAGATCAAATAAGGCTCTCCAGAATAGGCTTGATGAAATAAGAGACCACAGGAATGCCAGAAATCATATAATATGTAAAAAACTGCAGGACCTGGGTTTTGATATACAAATAGAAGATGTTACGGTTCTCTCAAAAGGGCAGGTTATTGCCAGACCTCATATAGCGAGGTTGATGATGCAGAGAGGCTATGTTTCCAGCATTGGAGAAGCTTTCATAAAGTATATAGGGTATGGCGGAAGCGCCCATGTGGAGAGGATAAGACTCGCCGCAGAGGAATGCATTTCTCTCATCACCGATGCAGGCGGGCTCGCAGTACTTGCACATCCGGCCCAGAGTTATCTTGAAGATGAAAAAATGGATCGGCTTCTGCGGCATCTTAAAGACAATGGCCTTTGGGGTATCGAAGCGCTTTATTCCGGACACAGCCCTGAACAGACATACAATTATCTTAAACTGGCCGATAAATTCGATCTTTATGCGACTGCAGGATCAGATTTCCATGGTTCAAACAGTCATGGTGTTGATCTTGGCGTTGCAGTCAGCGAAGATTTTCTTCCCTGGGCCAGGCTAGGGGTTAAAATATAGAATATAAATCTCCATAGCTCCTGAACTCGTTCGAGTACGCTATGAGGTCAGAAAGACAGCCAGGCCAGGAGAGGCACTGGCGGGAGTCGATTGCAAGTCTCTTGGGAATCTATTGCGAATCAATGGGTAGTTCAGAAAGAAATTAAATGTCATTTAAAATTTGTTGCCCCCGCATGTTCTTGATCAGGAAGACGCTGTTCTTCGAACGATGAACATGTTAAATTTACTATAGCGCCTGGACTCGATTTCGAGTACGTTATGATGTTGGGAGACCGACTTAGGGATTAAGTTGTCTATAATAGGCAGGTCAAAACCAGAGTCACTGGATCCCCGTTAAGTAGCGTCCGGGGATGACGGAGAGGGTGAAATTCTCAAGCCCTAAAACAACCGTCTCACTATCGCTTCAGAATTGCATCACGCGGTATTTTTTTGCCGCAGTTTCACAATTGTCCTGTTGGGGATGACAGAGAGGGTCGTTTTTGAGGTTTAACAATTGATTTGCAATTGATTCGCAACTGACTCCCGACCGACTCCCGCGGCAGAATCCTTGCCGCCCTCAATAAGCGGCACGCTCTAAGCCACAGCAGTAGGGTGCGGGGAGAGCGGGAAATAAAGATATAGTATATTTAAACGACAGAAAATTGACCTATGGAGGTATATCAATATGAAAATTATGGATTTTCGCAGCGACACAGTGACGAAGCCCTCGGAAGAAATGCGCAGGATCATGGCATGCGCGGAGGTAGGGGACGATATATACGGAGATGATCCATCGTCAAACGCTTTGTCAAAATATGCCGCTGAGCTGACAGGCAAAGAGGCGGCAATCTATACATGTTCAGGAACTATGGGAAACCTTCTTGCTTTTCTCTCCGCCGGACGCCACGGAGAAAGTCTCCTTGCAGGCAAGCGCTCCCATATCTGGAATGCCGAGGTCGGAGGTTTTTCAGCAGTTGCAGGACTTTGTCCATATCCCCTGAATGACGATGAAGGAATTCCAAAAGTCGAAGATATTGCACCTGCAAACAGGGCGGACAACAACATCCATCACCCGGACACGACCATCCTCTGTCTGGAAAACACTCATAACTATACCGGTGGTATAGCTGTTTCCCCAAAAAGATTTGCGGAAGTTGCCAGGGAAGGGCACAGACTTGGGTTCCATGTACATCTTGACGGAGCCAGGATATTCAATGCTTCTGTTTATTACGGGGTCGACGTTACCGAGTTTACAAAAGAGGTAGATTCGGTCCAGTTTTGCCTTTCAAAAGGTCTTGGTGCTCCGATGGGATCCATGCTCTGCGGATCACATGAATTTATCGAAAAAGCAAAGAAAGCGAGAAAACGTGTCGGCGGCGCGCAGCGTCAGCTGGGAATTGTCGCGTCGGCAGGCCTTTTTGCGCTCGAAAACAACATTCCGAGACTTTCGGAAGACCATGCTAATGCGAAACTTTTGTGCGAGCTCTTGGTAAAAGGAGGGGTAAGTGTAGAGGAAGTTCCGAACATGACGAATATGGTATTTTTTCCAATGCTGGAAAACTATCCTTTAGATGAATTATTTGTCAGTGCCTGTAAAGAACGCGGACTTCTTCTAAACGCACTCTCCCCGCGAAGGATCCGCCTCGTTACACATCTTGATGTCAACAGGGAAGATGTTGAAAGGACGGCTTCAATAATACTTGAGGTGATATCTCAGTGACAGAATTCCTTTCCCGCGGAGAAGTAGAATCCATGTCGGCATGGATGCTCGAAGAGGCTTTTCGCGGAGGGGCATCGGGAGCAGATGTGCTTTATTCAGAGGGTGCGGGCTCGGGAATATCTCTTAAAGACGGAGAAATAGAAGAGTGTGTGACAGGTTTTACTGCCGGCATAGGAGTAAGGACTATCATGTCTGACGGCAGGCAGGGCATATCATATGGCAACAGACTTGACAGACCTTCCATCAGTGAACTGGTAGAGTGGAGCCTTTTCAACTGCAAAAATTCTGAACCCGAGGAAGGCATAATGCTTTATGAAGGCAAACTTGTACCTGAGCCCTTGCTTGAGCTGGAAGACCCCGATATCATAGCTCTGACCCCTAAGAAGAGGATGGAATTCTGCCGGATAATGACAGAGAGCGCCATGTCTGCGGACAAGAACATATTGTCTGTGAGAAGTGCTTCCTGGCATGATGGATGGGGATCTTCCTTCTACTGTACAAGCACCGGACTTGAAGGGTGGGAGCGCGGCAGCAGCGCAAGCTGTGGCGTGACAGTAATTGCGAGTGACGGAAAAAATACCGAGATGGATGGTTGCGGTATAGAGTCAAGAAGGCTTGACGATCTGGACATAAGGAAGATCGCCCTCAAGGCTGCGGAGAAAACAGTAATGGCCTTAGGTGGGGCACCGATAAAGACGGGCCCTTATACAATAGTGATAGAACCTGAAACTGCCGTATCGCTGGTAGATGTGATAGGCGACCTTTTTTGTGCTCCTGAAATACACAAGGGAAGGTCCATGATGGCAGATCGTCTGGGTACCAAAGTCGCATCTTCCTGCATAACGCTTATAGATGACGGAAGGATCCCCTGGAAAGCAGGTACAGGTTCATGGGATGCAGAAGGAGTGCCAACAGGAAGGACATTGCTCATCAAAGATGGCACTGCCCGGTCTTACCTGTATAATCTTCAGTACGCATGGAAGGATGGAGTCATCTCTACCGGAAATGCATGCAGGGGAATGTCTTCTCTGCCGGATGTTGGTACGTCAAACCTATTGCTTGAACCAGGAAGCGAAACGCCGGCATCCCTGATTTCGAAAGTAAGATCAGGCCTTTACCTGACAGAGTTGATGGGACTACATACCATAGACCCGATCAGCGGTGATTTTTCGGTAGGAGCAAAGGGGCAGCTTATCGAGAACGGCGTGATCACGAGACCTGTGAGCGGCGTTACGATAGCGTCCAACCTGATGGACTTTTTAAATAATATTGTCGCAGTAGGTTCCGACCTTACCTTCTTCGGATCGACTGCGGCTCCGACATTGGTGGTGGAAAATATTGTTGTTGCAGGTGAATAAAAAAATATTAAGGATGTTATCCTTTGCTTTACTTCTTGTAGTTATTATGGTTGCATCAGCGTCTGCAGAAACCCTTTCCCTTTGGTACGGTGATATCAAAAAAGGAGACATATCCGCCAGGACTAACTCTCTCAAAGGTAAAGACGTTGCAATTGAAGAAACAATATCCGCACTTGGACTTGCAAGGACCGGCAATCTTCAGGGCATAGTGGTAGTCCTCGACGGCAAAAAAATGGAGTTCTGGAATAATTCGAGTGTGGTGAGGGTAGACGGTGCGATCATAAGCCTTCCTGATCCTATAGCAGTCGAAGACGGTCATTGGTGGGCTGATTCAAAAGCCATGATCATCATACTGGATCAGTTCTATGTCAAAATAGGCAAAAAACCCGGCATGACATGGACGGAATCCGGACAGGAACCTGCTCAGGCAAAAAAAGAAGAGACTAAGGAAAAACCTCAGAAAGAAACCGTGGCTGAACAGAAAAAGCCTAAAAAAGAGGTAGTGACCGAACCTGAAATACCTATGGCTGGAGAAGAGAAAAAAGAGAGTGTGACTCCGGTTCCCCTTAGGGTGACTTCCGGTGGTAAAAGCCCGATCGTAGTGCTTGACGCCGGACATGGCGGGCATGATCCGGGTGCAGTTGCCAATGGTATAAGGGAAAAGGACATAAATCTCAGAGCTGTCCTTCAGTTGGGGAAAATGCTTGAAGAAAACGGCATGGATGTACGCTATACCAGGAAAACGGATGTATATCTGAAACTTGCAGAGAGGACTGCTTTTGCAAACGACAATAAAGCAAATGTTTTTATAAGTATCCACTGCAATGCAATGCCTAAAGGAAAGCATGCCGCAGGGCTCGAATTTTATATAATGGCCCCCCCGTCAGACAAAGACGCAATGCAGCTTGCTATCTATGAAAACAAGGAAATAAGCGGCGGGGCGGAGACGCCTCAGGATGTCCGGCGTGCAGACCAGAAAACAAGGCTGCTGCTCAAAATACTTGGCGACATGCAGCAGAATGATAAGATAAACGAGAGCACTACTCTGACAGAGGTGCTCCACAGATCTGCAAACTCATCAGGGCTTCCGATGCGTAAGGTCAGACAGGCCCCTTTCTATGTGCTTAGAGGTGCAGGAATGCCTTCGGTGTTGATCGAAATGGGCTACCTTACAGACAGAGCAGAGGCACAAAAACTTAACACTGTAAACTACAGAGAGGTCCTTTGCAGTAGCTTCGCAAAGGGAATCGTAACCTATATCAACGAACATCCGACGGTACAGTGATCGTATTACAGGAGGAATAAAGCATGAGGGATCCTGAGGAAAGAACCCGCCATTTTATAATCAGAAATAAAAAAGAAGAGGAAAGTTTTGACGAGCCCTCAGTAAGGCGTATTTCTGCTCAAAAAAGAGATAATACCGCACATGAGAGAAATAGGGGCGTGGAAGAGGAAAGAGAGAGCCTGCGCGAGGGTTTTTTTGCAAGGTACTCAGGAAAAGGCAAGTCAGAAGATGAGAGGTCAAATAATCGTTCACGAGAGAACTTTGATGATGATTATGAAGATGATGATGAATTTGAAGAAGAAGAGGATAACAGTAAAAAAGCGCCTCTGCTTGTAAGGATATTTGCCTGGATAGCTCTTCTTGCTATATTTTTTGTGTGCGGTTACCTGGGAGCAAATTATTTCTTTAACTGGGCAGACAAAAAAGGCGGTCCAAGAGTTGGAAATGTAGTTGGCAGCGGAACCGAAGCAGCAAGAGTAAGTGTAGGCGCAAATGCTTCCAATGGGTCAGGCAACGTGAAATACAACCTTTACATACCTGATGGAACAACTTTTATTGAGAGAGAGATCGAAATCAAAAAAGGAATGGTAGAAGAAGACATAGAAAAAGTAGCATCTGTTTATATTGATGGGCTCAAAGAGACTAAAATGCTCGAAAATGATGTAAGAGTTTTGAACGTTTTCAGGAGCGGAGATTGGCTCTATCTTGATATGACCAACGCTTTCAGCTCCTCTTTAAAGACATTGGGCAAGGACAAGGCAGCTACTGCTATCACAGGACTTGTGCGGACCATGAGAGACAACTTCCCCCCCGTTAAAAAGGTCAAGTTCTACATAGACGGGAAAGAATCGGGCGTTAAGACACCTGCGGATCTGACAAGGCCATGGGAAATCAACTGACGGGATATGAAATAATGAGAATAGACGGAAGAGAACCGTTTGAGCTTAGACCAATAAAGTTCCAAAGAGGCTTCAACAGATACGCGGAGGGTTCGGCACTTGTTGAATGGGGAAATACTAAGGTCCTCTGTACTGCTTCTGTAGAAGATAAAGTTCCTTCCTTTATGAGGGGTACCGGCAGTGGCTGGATCAGCGCAGAATATTCCATGCTGCCCAGATCTACTCACCAGAGGACCCAAAGGGATATAAGCAAAGGGAAACCCAATGCCAGGGGAACTGAAATACAGAGACTGATCGGTCGGTCGCTTCGTGCTGCTGTCGATATGTCCAGGCTGGGAGAAAAGACTATCTGGATCGATTGTGATGTACTGCAGGCTGACGGCGGAACAAGGACGGCTTCGGTATCTGCGGGTTTTATAGCGCTCTTTGATGCATTGAGATGGATGGTATCCAACTCAATGCTAGAAGAGATACCTGTTAAAACTCAGATAGGAGCTGTCAGTGCCGGCAAGGTCAATGGGTTGCCGATGCTGGACCTTTGCTACGAAGAAGATTCTGCTGCAGATGTGGACGCAAACATTATAATGACGTCAAAGGGAGAATTTGTAGAGCTGCAGGGTACAGGAGAGGGAGGGGTGTTTTCGGGAGCTGAACTGGATGAGATATTGTCCCTGGGGTGGAAGGGTATCTGCGAGATCCACCGGTTACAGGCCGAAGCCCTTGAACTTACAGCAGAGGAAAAGGCGATTTTTTTAAGATGAAGATAGTTCTTGCAAGCGGAAACGAAAATAAGTATTGTGAGATGAAAGATGTATTTGCGCAGATAGGGATAGAGCTTCTTTACGGCAGGGATTTTGATAATCAGATAGATGTAGAAGAGACAGGAAACAGCTACGAAGAAAATGCTCTCCTGAAAGCGAATGTCTGGTCAAAGGCGCTTCATCTGCCTGCGCTTGCTGACGACAGCGGTCTGGAAGTATTTGCCCTTGGAGGAGCTCCCGGGATACATTCCGCGCGTGCTGTTCCCGGTACTGACCGGGATAGGACGGACTGGCTTCTTTTAAAGATGGAAAACATAAAAAAGAGAAGGGCACGTTTTGTTTCATGCATAGCTGTAGTATTTCCTGACAGAGAAGAACCTCTCATCTATGAAGGAAGCTGCGACGGAACCATCGCATTAAAGCCCTCCGGAAGCAGCGGTTTCGGTTATGACCCGATATTCGTACCTGATGGCTATGACAAAACTTTTTCTGAACTTGGAGACCAGGTAAAAAGAAAAATTTCTCATAGAGCTCTTGCAATAAAAGGTATAGCAGAAAAGCTTGTACCTGTGTTACAATACTATGCTGTACGTACTATGGAAAATTCCGGGTCTGTGCAGAGGCAGTGATCTGTCCCCCGGGATATAGAAACTCTGGAGGTGTGGTTTGTGAAAATCCTTCTTGGAATCCTTCACATACTTGTTTGTGGAGCTCTTATTGGAGTTATAATGATGCAGCACAGAAAAAGCGGTGGATTTACCGGATCTTTTGGCGGAGGCGGAACTCAGGCAGATACAGGAGGAACATGGCAGCGTATGTCATCTCTGACTAAAGTAACTGCAGGTTTGATGCTCGCTTTTATGGTCCTGTCCATCCTGCAGGTTGTAGTAAAATAGGTTGTCGTGATGCCGCTCAAAAGGCTTGACAGCCAAAAAGATATTGCTTCCTACAAGGAGACAGCTGGTCGTCTTTTTTCGGCAACTCACGAAGAACTGCTGACCGGGTGGACTACAGATATTTATTTTCTAAAGACGAGAGATGTGCTACGTTCTGCAGGATTACTGGAGACACCTGTCGTAGCCGAGGTATTTACCCGTAAGAGCGGTATTTTTGTCGGACTTGAAGAAGTCCTGAGACTTTTCAGGACCTTTCCAAATCCGCCGGAAGTTGAAGCCATTCCTGAGGGATCTGCTTTCGATGCTAAAGAAGTCTTGATGAGGATCAAGGGAACATATGAATCATTCGGGCTTTATGAAACAGTATTGCTCGGCATGCTTGCCTCCTCTACAGGATGGGCTACTGCAGCGAGAGAATGTGTTGATGCGGCTGACGGACGCAATGTGCTCTGTTTTGGAGCAAGGCATGTCCATCCCGCTGTCGCACCGGTAATGGAGAGAGCGGCGAAGATAGCCGGTTGCAGCGCTATGAGCTGCATACTGGGTGCTAAGCTGTGCAATGAAGAGCCAAAGGGAACTATCCCCCATGCTGCAATATTGATAGTAGGGGACACAGTAAAGCTTGCAAAACTTTACGACAGCCAAATCCCGGAAGAAGAGCCGCGTATAGTCCTTGTCGATACTTTCAAGGATGAAGCGGAGGAGACAATGCGTGTCGCAGAATGTTTGGGCGATAAGCTTTCCGGCGTTAGGCTTGATACGCCGGGAGAACGGGGCGGCGTAACTCCGGATCTGGTTCATGAGATCAGATGGCGCCTTGATCTTGCCGGTTACGACAAAGTGCAGGTCATTGCGACGGGAGGGCTCAACCCTGAACGTATAAGGATGATGAACGATGCCGGAGCGAGTGTTTACGGAGTCGGCAGCTACATAACCCGCGGAGCTTCGAGGGATATGACGATGGACTTGAAGATGGTCAACGGAAAGCCAATTGCAAAACGCGGCCGTCTCCCGGGAATAATTGAAAATCAGAGGCTTGAACGCGTACTCTAGCCCCGCGGTCTGTTCTCCCCCACGTTAACAGACAGTGTCTTTGAAGAGCGGTGCGTTCGCGCACATATGTCACGGCTTCAGAGAATCGGACGAGTAGCTTTAAGAAACATAAAATATAAAAATTAGTGTTCCATATTTTTGAGGAGGAAAATCCATGATAGGCACACGTTCTTTCATGGCTAAGGGTGCAGAAGTTGAGCGCAAATGGTATGTGATCGACGCATCAGAAAAACACCTTGGCCGTCTTGCAGTTCAGGTAGCCCGTATCCTTACGGGAAAGCACAAGCCAACATACACGCCGCACGTTGATACAGGCGATTTTGTGATCGTTGTCAACGCAGGAAAAGTTGGACTAACAGGCAAAAAACGCCTGCAGTCCACTATCATCACGCACAGTGGTTACCCTGGTGGACTAAAGACCCTCACTTACCAGCAGGTACTTGAGCGCCGCCCTGAACGTCTGATCGAAAGAGTCGTCTGGGGTATGATCCCAAAGACCAAACTTGGACGTGATATGTATCGCAAACTTAAAGTATATGCCGGTCCGAGCCATCCGCACGAGGCTCAAAAACCCGAGCAGATAAACTAGGAGATAGGGGTGTAAATAATGGCAGTTAAGAAAAATGAAACAGCGGCCCCTGTATCCTTCATATGGGGTACAGGCAGAAGAAAGAACGCTATTGCCCGAGTACGCATCTGCGAAGGTGACGGCAAGTTTCTTATCAACAA
>JAAZCN010000088.1 GCA_012513245.1 Synergistaceae bacterium
CCATGATTTTCCGCTAAGCATTTCATTAGGAAAGATTTATACAAGACAGAGAATATAACAGAGGAAGTGATTCAGGTGGCGGACGAAACAAAGAAAGATGAACGACAGCAGAAAAATATTATGCCTGAAGAGGAGATATTTAGTCAGCGCAAAGACAAACTGATGAGATTGAGAGAGGAAGAAGGTTACGACCCTTTCCAGGAGGATCACTGGGATGTTAAACATACATTGTCACATGTTAAGAAAACCTATGATGCTCTTAAAGAAGAAGAGTGGTCTGAAGACGAGATTCAAACAGCAGGCAGGGTAATGATAGTTAGGCGTCACGGAAAAACGGCCTTTGCCACATTTGAAGATCCGGATGATAAACTGCAGCTCTGTTTCCAGTTCGATGTGCTCGGTGAAAAGGATTATTCTTTCTTCAAAAAATGGATAGACGCTGGGGATTTCCTCGGCATAATAGGAACACCTTTCCGCACACAGCGTGGAGAACTTACCCTCTCTGTGAAAAGTTTCCGTCTGCTTTCGAAGGCTCTTAGACCGATGCCGGAAAAGTGGCATGGACTAAAGGACATGGAAGTCCGTTACCGCCAGCGCTACATTGATCTTATAGCCAACCCTGAGGTAAGGGATATCTTCCGTAATAGGGCAAAGATCATTCAGACGTTCCGCAAAGTTCTTGACGACCATAACACTCTGGAGGTTCAGACACCAATCCTTTCAACGATTGCCGGAGGAGCCAACGCCAGACCTTTTGTTACACATCACAATACATTGGACATAGACATGTATCTTCGCATTGCAACGGAGCTGCACCTTAAGAGGCTGGTTGTCGGTATGCTCGGCAGAGTCTACGAGATAGGCCAGCAGTTCAGAAACGAGGGCATGGACATGAGGCACAACCCTGAATTTACATCACTCGAAGTCTACTGGCCCTATGGAAATTATGTAGACATGATGAATCTGGCTGAAGAAATACTTGTCGCTTGTGCTGACGAACTTGGAGGAAGGGTTATAAACTACCAGGGTACGGAAATTGATCTTACCCCTCCCTTCCGCAGGGCAACTATGACAGAGCTTGTTGAAGAACACACCGGAATAGATTTCGGTTCGATATCAGATGAAGAGGCTAGAAGGCAGGCTGCTATCCGTGGGCTTGAAGTAAAACCGACGGACTCAAGGTTTGATATATTGCCGTTGTTTTTTGAAGAGTATGTGGAGAAAGAGCTTATCCAACCTACGTTCGTCCTTGGTTACCCGACAGTTATATCTCCTCTCTCGAAGAGGAACAAGGAAAATCCCGATATAACTGACAGATTCGAACTATTTATTAACGCCTGGGAATTTGCCAATGCTTTTAGCGAGCTCAATGATCCTATAGACCAGAGAGAACGTTTTGTCGACCAGGAGAAGAAGAAAGACGAAGGAGATGAGGAATCCCATCCCTTCGATGAAGATTTCATAAATGCACTAGAATATGGCCTTCCTCCGACAGGAGGAATGGGAATTGGCATCGACCGAACCGTTATGCTCCTAACTAACTCCAAGAGCATCCGTGATGTTATCCTCTTCCCTACGATGAAGCCGAAGGAATAGTCTCAATGGCAGTACCTGATAGTATCAAAAAAAGGTTATCTGAACTCCGCGCGGAGCTGAAGCACCACGCGGAGCTTTACTATGTCCAAGATAGCCCTGAAATATCGGACTTTGAATATGACTCTATGCTTAGGGAACTTAATTTACTGGAAGAGAATAACCCCGAGCTAAGTACCATTGATTCACCTACAAAACGTGTAGGAGGAGTTCCCAAAGAGGGTTTTCAGAAAGTTGCTCATACCGAGCCTATGATGAGCCTCGACAATGCTCTCGACAAGGCAGAACTTGGCTCGTTTTATGAAAAAATGTGTCAGAATCTCGGTTTTTCAACTGTCCAGGTACTCTGTGAGCCAAAGATAGATGGGCTGGCAGTCTCCCTGATATACGAAGATGGAGTTTTTATAAGCGGAGCAACAAGGGGCGATGGCCGTGTTGGTGAGGACATCACAGTCAACCTCAAAACAATAAAGAGTCTTCCTCTCAAGCTCAAAGAAGAAATTAGTGGAAAGCTTGAAGTCCGCGGTGAAGTCTGCATGGATAAAAAGGGATTTGCGGCCCTCAACGCATCGAGAGAAGAGGCCGAAGAGCCTCTTTTTGCAAACCCACGGAATGCTGCGGCCGGAAGTTTGAGGCAGCTGAACCCGAAAGTGACTGCATCCAGAAATTTAAAAATATTTCTCTATCAGGTAGTCGAACCACAAAGGTATGGTATAAGTAGTCAGAAAGATATGCTTGAGATGATTAAGCGAATTGGCCTTCCTGTACAAGGCTCAGAGCGTCTCTGCTCGAACCTAGATGAGATAAACACCTATCTTCAGGAGTGGATGGAGAAAAGATTCGACCATCCAATAGATACTGACGGGGTAGTTGTAAAATTGAACGATATTGAACTGAGAGCGAAACTTGGATTTACTTCGAAAGCTCCGAAGTGGGCAGTAGCTTTCAAATTTCCGCCAGAAGAAAAAGTGACTCGAATAATAGATATTGAAGTAACTGTCGGAAGGACTGGGACTCTCACACCAACAGCAGTTCTTGAGCCGGTACACCTGTCTGGTACGGTTGTACGAAGGGCTTCACTCCACAATCAAGACGAGATAGATAGAAAAGATATACGTATAGGAGACTATGTCCTTGTATACAAAGCGGGAGAAATAATACCTGGCGTCATAAGAGTCGAAAAAGAGAGGCGTCCTGCAGGAACTATACCGTTTAAAATACCTGAGGATTGTCCTGTTTGTGGATCTAGGGCAGTTCGCTTACATGGTGAATCAGCGATAAAATGCACTAATAGATCATGTCCGGCGCAGTTAAAAGAAGGCATATACCATTTTGCTTCGAGATCCGGAATGGATATTCGCGGCCTTGGCGAGAAAATCGTGGCTCAGCTGGTCGAAACGGGAAAAGTTTCAAATTTTGCGGATCTTTATGACCTTGATGTTGAAACAATCATCCAGCTTGAAAGAATGGGAGAGTTATCAGCCTCAAATATTGTCGGATCGATAGAACGATCAAAAAAACGGCCACTGGGTGCCTTAATAAATGCACTAGGCATCAGGAATGTCGGAGAAAGAACCGCATTTGACCTCGCAACAAAGTTCCGCTCCCTTGAAGCTTTGTCTGATGCCTCAACAAACGGCAAAGAAGAACTCGAGTCAATGGATGGAATTGGCCCTGTTATAGCAGAATCCCTCAAAGTCTTTTTCTCTGAACCTCATAATGAACAAGTAATTAAAAGGTTGAAAGAGGCTGGAGTAAACATGATGACCGACGAACCTGTGCAAAATAGAGAAGACCTTCCCTGGAGCGGACTTAAGTTTGTTCTAACCGGCGAACTTTCCTCAATGACAAGACCTGAAGCATCTGAGAAAATCAGAGCGCTTGGTGGAGAGACCTCCGAAAGTGTGAGTAAAAAAACTGATTTTGTAGTTGCTGGAGAGAGACCCGGCAGTAAGATTATAAAGGCTAAAACAATAGGCGTTAAAATACTTGAAGAAGACGATTTTATAAAAAAACTGAGAGAAGCACAGTAAAGTAGTGCTCCCCGGGGCGTGGAGGGATCAGGGATGACAGAAAAAATGGAAATGGACAAGGAACGGCTGTTAGAAGTACTGGGCTTTTCCTGTATAGGACTTCCGGAGGAAGAATACACTGACGTATTGGGCAGAGTAAATGCAGTCCTCAGAATGTGCGACGACATGCAGGAACTCGACATTTCAAACGTAAGCCCCTTTGAATGGGATGTTAGAAAAGTTCCATCCAGAAGAGAAGACAAATCTGTAGTCTGGAAAGGCAGAGATCGCTTCCTCGATCAAGCTCCTGTAAAAGAGGGAGACTTTTTCCGCGTTCCAAGAATTATGGCCAAGAACGATGATGAAATGGAAGGGGAGGAATAGAGATGGAATTCCATAAACTATCCGCCCTCGAAATTGCTGTAGGAGTAAAAGAAAAGAGATGGACTGCCTCTGAGGTATTATCCGCTCATTTAGAGCGAATAAAGAAATTTGACGGACGGATTAACGCTGTTGTGACTCTCTCAGAGGAAAGAGCCGAAAGAGATGCTAAACAGATTGACAAAATGGTGTCAGAGGGCAGAGATCCTGGACCTCTGGCCGGAGTGCCCTTTTTGGTTAAGGACAACTTTTGCACAGAAGGCATCAGGACAACATGCTGCAGCAAAATGCTTTCTGACTGGGTACCTGATTATGACGCCACTGCGGTAAAGAAAATGAAAGAGGCAGGGGCTGTCCTTTTGGGAAAGACCAATATGGACGAGTTTGCCATGGGCAGCACTACAGAGAGTTCTATCTTTGGGGCCACCCTCAATCCAAGGGATCTTAGCAGAGTCCCCGGAGGCAGTTCGGGTGGGAGTGCAGCTGCAGTAGCAGCAGGCTACTGTCCGATATCTCTTGGTAGCGACACAGGGGGTTCAGTTCGCCAGCCATCTGCATTTTGCGGTGTGCAGGGAATGAAACCCTCTTACGGTCAGATTAGCAGATATGGCATGATAGCATACGCCTCTTCCCTCGACCAGGCAGGTCCAATAACAAGGAATATTAACGACATGGCGGCCGTGATTGATGTGCTTGCCGGGTCCGATGATAACGATACGACATGTGACGCTTACAGTAGGCCCTCCTTCACTGCAGCGACTCATTCAGATATCAAAGGCAAGAAGATAGCCGTTTTGACAGGTTATGACGCTGACAGCATCGACAGGCCTCTTCTAGAGGCCATAGAAAGAACTGCTGATCATTGCAGGTCTGAGGGCGCGGAGATCGTAGAGGTCAAACTGCCTGTAACTATCAAGCATGCTGCTTCATGCTATTACGTATTGGCTTTGAGCGACGCCAGCTCTAAATTGGCTTGCTACGATGGAATGCGTTACGGCCATCATGCAGATGGAAAAAGTCTATCCGAAATGTATAAAAAGAGCAGAAATCAAGGTTTTGGAAAAGAAGTCCGTAAAAGGATATTTATAGGTACATGTATTCTTTCCAAGGGTTGCTACGAAAACTACTATGTTCCTGCGACTAAGGTCAGACAAATGATAGCTGATGAGTATGCAGAGCTTTTCAAGAGGGTAGATGCTCTAATCTGTCCGATATCACCGGCTTTGCCCTATAAGATTGGACTCGTAGAGGAAGATCCTGTGCGGATATATCTGGGCGATGCTTTTTCCACGACAGCAAACCTTGCAGGAATACCGAGCATAAGCCTGAACGTCGGTTTTACTGAAGAAGGTCTTCCAACTAACGTACAGCTTATGGGACCACGCTTCAAAGATGCTGAGCTGATTGGACTTGCCTCTGTTATTGAAAAGAAAGTCGGTTCGCCACATATTGCCGATATTGAAAAGAAAGGAGGCTGCAGGTAATGGAGAGAAAGCCTGTTGTAGGTCTAGAGATACATCTCCAACTTAAAACCGAATCCAAGCTTTTCTGCAGCTGTTCCACGGATTATATTGGAGCAACTCCAAACACAAATGTCTGTCCAATTTGTCTTGCTGTGCCTGGAGCACTCCCTATCCTCAACGACCGCGCAGTAGAACTTGGGGTGAAGATAGGACTTGGTCTCCATTGTTCTATAAACGACAACACACGGTTTCACAGAAAGCATTACTTCTATGCAGATCTCCCTAAAGCGTACCAGATAACCCAATTTGAGTATCCGATAGCTGTGAAGGGTTATGTCGACATAGTTACCGGAGGAAAAGAGAAAAGGGTGCGGGTTCACCACCTCCATCTGGAAGAGGATGCGGGTAAGCTTGTTCACCCTACATCAGACGGACGACTTACCGGTGCTTCATATTCCTTAGTTGATTATAACCGGGGCGGGATGCCTCTTTCAGAGATAGTTTCAGAGCCCGATATGAATTCGGCAGAAGAAGTTATAGCCTATATTACACAGATTAGACAGTTGGCACGATATCTTGAAGTCTCCGACGGAGAGATGGAATCCGGTTCGCTTAGGGTTGATGTCAATGTTTCCCTTACAAAACCTGATGGAGGCCTTGGCACAAGAGTAGAGATCAAAAACGTCAACTCGCTCAAATCTATCGAGCGTGCTCTGGAATATGAGATAGTTCGTCAGAACAAAGTTCTTGACGAAGGAGGGCATCTTGTCCAGGAGACGAGGCTATGGGATGACGTAGCAGGAGTTACAAGATCGATGAGAAGCAAAGAGGGAGAGAAGGACTACAGATACTATGTAGAAATGGATATCGCCCCCATATCAGCCGACCTGGATTATGTCCAAAGAATCAGAGAGACCCTCCCTGAAATGCCTTGGGAAAAACGTGACAGGTTCATCAAAGCATATTCTCTTTCCATGGAAGAGAGCCTTCAGCTTACAGAACAAAGGGATACTGCGGACTATTTTGAAGCTTGTACAGCAGCAGGAGCCCCTCCTTCAAAATGTGCAAACTGGATGCGTATGGAGGTCCAGCGAATACTGCATGAAATGAACGTTCAGATAACTGATTTTCCTGTATCTCCGGTCGAGCTCGGAAAACTGATAATAAAAATAGAAAATAGAGAGCTATCAAATACTCAGGCTAAAGATGTTCTATCATTGATGGCTGAGAAGAAGGTTTCTTTAGGCTCTGCCATGAAGGAATGCGGAGCTGCGGGTGGGCGAATGACCGGAACTGCGCTTGAAGATGTAATAAGAAAAGTCTTTGATGATGAATCTGAGGCAGTAGAAACAGTAAAGACCGGAAATGACAAAAAAGGTGCAAAAGTTAAATTTCTCCAGGGGCTTGTAATGAGAGAGACAAGAGGATCTGCTGACCCGGCAGAGGTGGCATCTCTTCTAAATTCCATGCTTAAATAAACAGTTAAAGTTATCTCCGTCTTTTTGTATAAGCGAAGATTGACTAATAGGTGTTTCAAAGGTTATCATCATCAGGTTGTGACAAATTATGTAACGTCACACAGCCATAAAATAGTGTATTCAGCTTCATCAGAAGGAGTGAAATAAATGGGGACACGTAAACCTGAGGACATTCGCAGTATTGCTCTAATTTCACACGGAGGAGCAGGAAAAACATCACTTAATGAGGCATTTCTTTTCAATGCGGGCCTTATATCACGTATGGGCAGTATTGAAGACAAGAACACTGTCTCAGATTTTGATTCAGAGGAACAAAAGCGAGGAATTTCTATAAGCACTACTATTTCAACTATCCCATACAAAGATAAAACAATCTATGTACTTGACACACCCGGTTTCGCCGATTTTGTCGGAGAACAGCGCTGTGCCATGAGGGTATCAGACGGAGCAGTCGTGCTTGTGAACGCCACTGCAGGTGTCGAAGTACAGACCCAGAGTGTCTGGGCTTTTGCCGAGACATTTGAAACTCCTGCAATTTTCTTTTTGAGCAAACTTGACCGTGAAAATGCTGATTTTGAAAGTGTGGTCAAGGATATTCAGGAAAATATATCGGACAGGGCGTTGCCGCTTTATCTACCAATAGGAAAAGAGCTTGATTTTAAAGGATTAGTAAACGTTCTGACCGGAAAATCATACATATATAAAGGCGATGGAAGTAAGGATTTTATAGAGGGCGACACCCCCGCAGATATGGTTGATGCGGTATCAGCTGCAAAAGGTACGCTTGTGGAAAGAGCAGTCGAATCAGATGACGAAATGATGATGCGCTACCTTGATGGAGAAGAGATCCCTCTTGAAGAGCTGCAGGCTGTAATTAGGAAGGCAGTCTGTTCAAGGTCATTGTTTCTTATAATTCCAGGATCAGGAGTAGCTAACATTGGTGTAAATCAACTTATGGACATGGTCGTGAACTATATGCCTTCACCCAAGGACATGCTTAATCGCGCGGCTTTAAAGGGCGATGAAGCGGTAAAGATTGTTCCGGATGAGAAGGGTCCCTTTCTTGGTTTTGTTTTTAAAGTAATGGTTGACCCTTATGTTGGAAAATTATCATTTGTTAAAGTTTTTTCGGGAAGCCTGAAAAGCGATCAGACAGTATTAAACGTTACAGAGGGTGAAGAGGAGAGGCTTAGCTCTTTCCGTTTCATGAAAGGCAAAGAAAGCGTCGAAGAAAAAGAGATAATACTTGGCGACATAGTCGCAATACCAAAGCTTGAGAGCACAACAGCGGGAGATACTCTTGGAATGAAGGGCGAGGTGCTCCAGTTCCGTCCGATACAGTTTCCAAAGCCTGTATACAGCGTAGCAGTCCTGCCGAAGAGCCGTGCTGACGAGGACAAACTTGGCACAGCCATCACAAAGACCCTAAAAGAGGATAGGACTCTTTCATTCGTAAAGAACCCCGAAACGAACGATGCAGTACTCTCAGGAATGGGTGATATGCATCTGGATATTATGCTTTCAAAGATAAAAGAGCGCTATAAGGTCGAGCTTGAGACACGTACTCCCAAGGTGCCATACAGAGAGACAATAAAGAAAACTGCCCGTGCTCAGGGAAAACACAAGAAACAGTCCGGAGGCCGCGGTCAGTACGGTGATGTTTGGTTCGAGCTTGCACCCCTTGAGAAAAACGCCGGTATACAGTTTATTGACCGTGTAGTCGGTGGAGTTGTACCAAAAAACTACATACCCGCAGCTGAAAAAGGACTTAGGGAGTCGGCTCAGAAAGGCTATCTTGCCGGCTATCCTGCTACAGACTTCTCCTGCGCGATTTATGACGGA
>JAAZCN010000089.1 GCA_012513245.1 Synergistaceae bacterium
AAGAACTTCACCGTCTTTTACCGCGTTAAGGACAAAAAAAGAAGGAGGCTCTCCCGTAGATGGCGAAAATCTACTGGCTGAGGCAAAAAGGCTTTCAAAATACGGTAAGTCTTCATAAAAGAAATTCTTTCGCTGAGCAGTCTCTGAATACAGCGGGAACCAAGAAGCAAGGCCTGCTGCACCCTCTAAACGAAATTCAAGCCCACTCCGGTAAGATCGGCGGATACTATTCCGCGTTGTCTGCCTCATTCGGGCGAAAATCTCATCTTCGCTTTCTTCCAAACTCACAATAACTGTATCGGGACTTAAATGATCGAGAGGAGATTTGCGTAATTTTCGAAATTGAGTGCCATAATTCATTCGAAGCTCGCGTATTTCCATGCGCGGAGCTCCCTTCCATTGTCCGCTTGAACTCCAATACTCGCTGTCGGTATAGGGAGAAAAAAAAGCACTGTCAAAGCGGATACATACAATATCTTTGGGAAGAAATTGATAGGAACAGTCATTTCCGGATTTTTGCGGTTTTGCGTCAAAAATTGATAGGAACAGTCATTTCCGGATTTTTGCGGTTTTGCGTCAAAATTCGGTTTTTGCACCCGAACTACGACTTTTTTCCAGCCCGAACAACCGATCCAATCAGCATTTTTCGGCAACGCCGATAACCGTTAGTTTATTTCAAGTCGATTTCCGCTGTCAAGCTTTTTTTTGGCGATTTATTCAGACCATAAGACTATAACTCCCCCGAGCCCGCCGTATAAACTTCCATTTCGAGGTGTTATCTTGTTCCGTGTAAACTTGCTAAAGGGGACTCGGGATCCTCGCCCCTTTAGCAAGCTGCAATTCCACCTGACAAGGAAAGCAGGTGAATTACATCTATTCTTTACATTTTCAAAATAGGTTTGACTCCGGTGGTGAACGGGCACCACCGGTGACTTGTGTTTCCTGCACTTGCTTCTTCGCCCCGGTTGCTCGGGCGAGCAGCGAGCTTTGCTCGCGACCAGCCCAATCAATAATCTTGCCAAGCTCCTTAGTATCCTCAATTACCGCCACCACCGCCATTTTTCCCTGACACCTAGGACAGATAAACGGATCAACATCATAGACCTTTTGTAACAGTCGAGCCCAGCTTTGTTTACGCAACTTAGACCATGCATCAGGAGTTTTGATGGGTTCTTCTTTCTCTGGCAGCGTTTCCTGGATTATTTGAGGTTGGGAGGGATGGCCTTCCTGCCAGCTTGCCGGTGCAAAACGGTAAATACCCGGACGTTGTTGCCACTGCTTACGAACTTTTCCTGCATATACCCCATAGCGGCGCACTAACTGGATACGACGGGGTGGTAAGTGGGCTACCAATTGGTCTACAAATTCAAAGCCACTAAAAGTCTCGGCCCTACCCTTGTAGAATCCCTTAAGTGCAGCGGTCCAAATTACCGTGTCGGAAGCTGGATCATATTGGATTTTTTCTGCACAGGTAGCGCCGCGAACGACATATTGCCCGAGGGCTTCTCGATCGGCCTTGCTGAATAGTCTAGTTTCGCTCTCAATACTAAACCCGGAATGCTTCCAATCCAAGAGCATTTTTACACGGGCTTGATCGATCAGCTTCTTTCGCAGAAGCAAAGCCAGAATCGCGGCTTGCCAGACTTTTAACAGCCCCTCGTCGGCTCCGATTGGCAAATATACAAAGCGGTCGTGCCTGGTAAACCCGCCTTCCAATACTAAAACATGCCAATGGGGATGAAACCGGGCGAATTCGCCAAACGACTGGTAGCTGACGACAGAGGCACATAACAGTGGTCGCCCTGCAGCAAGGGAGAAAAAATCGGATAGCAACGAAAATATCAGCTTGGACACCTCGCCAAACAGGCGCTTATCCGATTTAAAGTATGGTCTGAGAATCTTGGGAATCGTAAAAACAAATTGTCGATGAGGTAAATCCAACAGCAAGTCCTCGGCCAAGTATTCAGCGTAGAGCAATGTCCGTTTCTGGTCGCAGGATGGACAAAGATGGAAAGCCTTACAAGAAAACGGGCGAAAGTAGGAATGCCCGCATTCTTCGCAACGAATCCTTGCTACACCTTTAGCCCAGTCTGCACAGCCGACAAACTGTTCCAGCCGATCGATAGTTACCTGCGGCGGATTGGCATAGGCTTGGTACCGAGCAAGCGATTCTCGGACTATTGACTGAACGATCCCTTCCTGATGTGGAATGTAGGTTCCCATACCAGTATATACGCAGAAAAACCATCATCTGCTTGCAAGTTGGAATAAAAAAACACGTGCCAATTAACGCCATGCAACTTAAATTAATGTTAGACTCATTTTAAGAACGATATATATAGATTCGGAATTAAATATGGTTTTACTTGCTCTTAACAAAATGATGCGACTTCCGATACGAGATTTACTAGTTTAGTGTTAAAATATTGCTGTGAAAATAGCCGACAAAGAGCAAAATTTCAAAATTAAGAACTTGCTCAGAAGATGATTCATCAGTTTAGAAATTGGATCCTAGTCTAACAACGATTTCAAGTTGACGCGGCGGTTGTCACAGGCCTTGCAAGTCGCTACGCTTTGGCAAGGCCAAGTGCCAATTATCCGCCGCGCAACTTAAATCAATGTTCTACGGACGCTGCGCGCGGAGGATTTATGAAATCGGATATAAAAACTAAGGTACAAGAGTTTCAAAAAATTTCTTTTCCTGATCATAGATATTCTTCTTTCGATTATTGTTATAATTATTTTTTCAAAATAGATTCACAACAAGTAAACTCGGACATTGAAAAGGCCTGTGCCTTTCTAGGGTTTTATTTAGCCAGTTGGGGAATGTTCAGAGGATCTAGTTTCTTGCTTCAAAAAAGCTATAAGTATTTTATTCCAGTAGTTAAGTACATTTCTGAAATAGAACCATCAATTTGGGACGATAGTGTAAAATAAAGTTCGCAATTTGGTAGTTTGAAAAGGGCATTGGAAGCTCCAGAATGTAGTAATCTAAATATTCCCCCCAACGCCCTTGAACTTCTCAACCAAGTCCGCAATTTTCCGGAAAACTGTTTGCTTCATCTGTAAGTATTTTGGATTAAGAGGACTCATCTTGGGAAGTATTTCATTGAGCTCAGTTCCATTTTCGC
>JAAZCN010000090.1 GCA_012513245.1 Synergistaceae bacterium
CGTGCAGGAAGTTTACCAAAGGATCGACCCTGCCGCACGCATTATTTGGGGTGTTCAGATCGATCCGAAGATGGAAGGCCGCATGCGGACCATGCTCATCGTAACAGGTGTCCAATCACCACAGATTTATGGTAAGCAGGAACAAATATCTAGGGCATCACAATCGAGTCAGGTCCAACGCTCAAAGTTTGAGATTGACTTCCTGAGGTGAATACATGGCTAAAAACGAGAAAAAAACCGATGGAAAAAAGGTAATCCCTCCCATTAATATAAAGAAACCGGTGATTACGAAAGCAAGTATTTCTGAATTTTTCAGAAAATACATACGTGTTCTGAAACTTGCCCGCAAACCTACGAAAGATGAGTTCTGGAAAATCTCCGCAGTTGCCGCAGTAGGTATTTTACTCATCGGCGTTCTAGGCTTCCTGATATATTTAATATTTGCATATCTGCTTCCGTGATTATGACTGAATCAAAGTTTGGCAATCATTACTATATCTTAAAGACGACGTCCAAGCACGAGCGAACAGTTGCAGACAACATTCGTCAGGCGATCGAAAACAATATGACGGACGTTGTTGTTACAGCTGTAGTTGTGCCAGAAGATATCAAAGGCTATGTCTTCGTGGAAAGTCCAGAAGAACACGCCCGGATCGAAGAACTTGTTGAATCGATTGCTCATGCGAGAATCGTCTTAAAAAATGAGACATCCTTAGAAGAGATCAAACATTTCCTCGTTCCAAAACCAGCCGTATCCGGTATCGACGAAGGAACGATCGTGGAACTGATCGCCGGTCCGTTCAAGGGTGAGAAGGCCGTGGTCAAGCGCGTTGACCGTGCCAAAGAAGAAATCACCGTTGAACTCTACGAATCGATCGTTCCTATACCGATCACGATTCGCGGCGACAATGTCCGCGTGATCGATCGTAATCAGGATTGAATCAGCATTTTCTCGCGTGAATGCGAAAAAATCAACTCAATTCTCCAATCCATTTTTTTTAGAGGGGTATTTTTCCAGTAGGTTTATGACCTCACAAGTAGACCTTAGTGAACCAATGTTGGGCTACCTTCGGGTATGCGCCAACATACGGTGATACAATGGCAGAAACTGTCGAGGTACTGGTACCCGGCGGTAGAGCAACTGCAGGACCGCCACTCGGTCCGGCACTGGGTCCCCTTGGGATCAATGTAAAAGCAGTCGTTGAGGAGATCAACAAAAAGACTGCGTCGTTCAATGGCATGTCTGTTCCGGTAACGGTAATGGTCGATGACAAAAAGAACGTCACGTTAAAAGTCGGTATTCCTCCGACAACCGCTCTTGTAATGAAAGAAGCGGGAGTCGAGAAGGGTTCCGGCACTCCTAGCACTCAGGCAGTTGGTAATCTGCCGCTTGAAGCTGTCATTCGCATTGCAAAGATGAAGATGGATTCTATGCTCTCTTACGACCTGAAATCGGCCGTAAAAGAAGTTATGGGCACCTGCGTTTCCGTTGGTGTAACCGTCGAAGGCAAAACTGCCAAAAAGGCAATTGCCGCTGTCGATGCAGGCGAGTGGGACGAACATCTCGCGTAAGTGAGATAGTTCGCGCCGCTTCAAACGGGTACGTGGATTTTTCCACGTAAAAAAAATGTACAGTAGTAGAGAACAAAACCATAGGAGATTGGGGAACACTCCAGTCGAAGAACTATGGGAGGCTTCATCAAATGGTTGAAAGAACCCAAATTATAACA
>JAAZCN010000011.1 GCA_012513245.1 Synergistaceae bacterium
ACATGAGAGTAAAGGTACATTTTATAAATATAATGAGTGTACGCGCCCCTTCGTTTGAGCTGCCTGAACAGGAAGTAGAGCTCAACTATGGCCTGGGCACCTCACCGGGAAGTCTTGATATTGCACTTGAGCAGTTTTTGAAACTGATGCCAAGGCTTGTAAAGCTTGCCGCTGAAGAAAAAGCCCTGAGGTCAATGGCTCTGGAGATAGAGAGGACAAGAAGAAGGGTAAACGCTCTCGAGCATGTAATGATCCCTTCGTTTGTCGAAGCAATACGTTCTATCTCAATGAAGCTTGAAGAAATGGAACGATCAACGCTTTCAAGGCTGATGGTCATAAAGGACATAGTCCGTTCCCATTAGCTTGGCCGAAAAAATCTGCTATACTTGTATTGGGAGTACAAGATCCAGCCGCCGGCGCTATGCGCGGGAGGAAAGTCCGGGCTCCACAGGGCAGGATGCAGGATAAAATCCTGCGAGTGCGAACTTAGGGAAAGTGCCACAGAAAAATACCGCCCGCGTAAGCGGGTAAGGGTGAAAAGGTGGGGTAAGAGCCCACCGGCCGAAAGGGTGACCTTCGGGCCAGGCAAACCCCATCCGGAGCAAGGTCGAATAGGGGAGGACGAGGCTGCCCGCTGACTCCCGGGTACGACCGCTAGAGTCCGTCTGTAAGGACGGAATTAGATAAATGGCTGGAGAGGACTTAGTCTTTTACAGGACCCGGCTTATTGAGTGCTCCCATCTAAAGAGGAGAGACAGGTTTTGAAACCTGTCTCTCCTCTTTTTTTAATTAAAATCGGCAATGGGTTTAAAATATTAAGTTTTAAGATTTTTCTTGTATGCATACACTGAGGAATCAATATGCATTTTTATAAAAAAGAGGCTATCAAAACTCTGTCATAATCACATCAATCTCAGATTATGATCCTATGGGATCAATTTAGGTTATGGGATTAAATTCTAAGGTCTTGCTTTGTTAGACCATAGGGTTTAATGTGGGATAAAGTGGCACGAAGTGGAGTAAAGTGGGTGAATTATACATGCTGGTGGGTAGCTATAACCATAAACTGGACAGTAAGGGCAGAACGGTATTGCCCGCTCGCTTCAGGGGAGAGCTGGGCTCTTCCATTGTTGCTACTATCGGCATAGACCGCTGCATAGCGATTTATCCTGTCAGCAGGTGGGAAGAGCTGATACTGAAACTGAAAGATCTCTCTTCCTTCAAGAAAAAGACCCGTGATTTCAGAAGAGTATTGCTCTCTATGGCCACAGAATTGGAAATAGACGGTTCAGGCAGAGTGTTGATCCCTTCGTCACTCAGGGAATATGCCTTGATCGACCAGGAAGTGACCCTTATAGGACTTGAAGATCATCTTGAGATCTGGGACAGCATCAGATGGGAAGAACAACGCAGCGGAGTTCTTATGGATTTCAGTGACCTGTCTGAGGATCTTGAAGGAATATGAAAGAACATATCCCGGTAATGGTCAATGAGGTGCTTGAAGCCCTTAGGCCTTGGGAGGAAGTCAGCATAACTGTCGACGCTACATTGGGACTCGGAGGTCATACAGGTTTTATTCTTAATAACTGCCCCGAAGCATATGTAATAGGGTTCGACCAGGATCCATACGCCAGAAAAATAGCTGAGGAGAACCTGTCAAGGTTTACAGGAAGATTTGAAATTGAAGCCGACAACTTCAGGCACATCGAAAAACTTAAAGAGAGAGCGGGATGGAAAGGCGCTTCATCTGTTCTGTTCGATCTGGGGGTCTCGAATATGCAGATCACAGAGTCAGAAAGAGGATTTTCATTCCAGGAAGACGGTCCGCTTGACATGAGAATGGATGCCGCAGAGCAGACAAATAGTGAACTGACAGCTAAGGAAATACTTGATAACCGGTCAATAAAAGAGATAACAGAGATATTCAGGAATTACGGCGAAGAACAATATGCGTATCAAATTGCCAGAGGCATCGTCAGAAATAGGGAGAGCGGAGGAAGTTTAAGTACAACAGGGGATCTTGTAGATCTGATAAGAAAAATACTGCCCGCCCCTGTACAGAGGAAAATGGGAGGGCATCCCGCAAGGAAAGTCTTTCAGGCGCTAAGGATAGCGGTAAACGATGAAATGAATGCACTGGAAGAGGCTCTGGACGGGGCACTGAAGATACTTAGTCCGGGTGGAAAGATACTTGCTATCTCCTACCATTCACTTGAAGACAGGATAGTTAAAACCAGGTTCAGAAAGTGGCAGGCAGAGGGTTTGGGTAAGGCAAGACCAAGAAAAGCCATCATTCCCTCCGAGATCGAAATAGAAAACAATCATAAATCAAGAAGCGCAAAACTGAGAATATTTGAATCAGAAACAGAAAATTCAAGGAAGGGTGACAAAGCCGATGCAATACACAGAATGCCGACATGAGACCGGAAGACCTCATTCATCACTTTTCGTAGTTTGTTTTTTATCTGTCTTCATCTGCGCCGCAGCGCTTGGGACGCTCCGTCTTTATGGCCTTTATCTTGAACACCGTATATCTGAGACTGCCGGCAGGATCGAAGTATGCAGAGAATCAAACCTTGAAATGTCAAAAAAATATTCGGAACTACTTTCGCCGGCAAGGATATACAGCTATGCCCGGGAAGAACTTGGCATGGTCAATGCTGAAAATATCAGGACAGTAAAAGTAGATAATTCGGACATCATGGTTGCTCAGGCGAACGTATATCCTTTGGAAGAAAAGACGGGCTTTCTTGATTACATAAATCCTTTTGTAAGGAAGGCACATGCCAAGAATTAAAAAAAGTGAGCCCGAGAATATCAGGCGTTCAAAGTCTGTGTGGAGGGCAGTATATGTAGTAATGTTGATCCTTGCGGCAGGTACGGCATGGGTTCAGCTAAAACCGGATGCCAGAGTCGTAAGACAATCACAGAGACAATACTGGGCAAGCGTGGCAGTCAGTGCCTCCAGAGGGGAAATAAAAGATCGGAACGGGATCTCTCTGGCAGTATCTGTACCTGCCACAAGTTTTTTTATAGACCCAAAGTACTGGGATCCGAAAAGCGCGGATCTGCTTTCAAAGCCTTTTGGTAAAAATAATGCTAAGAAATTTTCTAAAAACCTGCCCGGTCGGTTTCATTGGGTCGTAAGGAATGTCCCAAAAGCCAGAGCCGACGCATTTTTAAAAAAAGAGATCCCGGGCCTCTATACGATAAGCGAGAGGATCAGGGTATATCCACATGGAGAGCTTGCGTCGCATGTACTTGGTTACTGTGATATTGATGATTACGGACAGGCCGGAGTTGAACTTGCCTGGAACCATATTCTCTTCTCACCGCCCCGGACCAGATTTTTAACAAGGGACTCCAAAGGGAAGACTTTGGACATCATGGGTGGAAAATCAGGGGTCCTGAAAAACACCTCAGGTTCGATAACGCTTACAATAGATTCACGTATACAGCAGATAATAGAGTGGCGTCTGAGCGAGGGTGCAAAAGCCGCTAAGGCTTCATGGGGAGCCTGTGTCTGCGTGGATCCGAATACAGGGGAGGTCCTTGCTCTTGCAAGCTATCCTTCGTTGGACCCGAATGACAGAAAAAACCTCAAGGATCAAAATGCAGTAAGGAATAATGTGGTAGGAAGGGTATTCGAACCCGGATCTATCTTTAAGCCCATTACGATGTCGATAGCGATAGAGACAGCTGCAGCGAATAAAAACAGCACGTATAACTGCAGAGGCACCATGAAACTGGCCGACAAGACTATGAGCGATGTAAACAAAAAAGCCCATGGGATCCAGGATCTTGCGCACGTGTTGATGAATTCGTGCAATATCGGGATGACCTTGATGTCAATGGGGGTCCCGAGGCATCAGGCTTACGGAATGCTCAAACAGTTTGGATTCGGTGAAAAGACAGAGATCGAGCTTGCGGGCGAAGAATCCGGACTCATCAAGTCTCCCGAAGAGTGGCTTGGTACTGTTCCCGCCAACATTTTTATCGGGCAGGGAATAGCTGTCACTCCGCTGCAGGCGGTAATGGCGATCGGAAGTATAGCCAACGGCGGATCGCTTATGAAACCTTACCTGATAGCAGAGGTCCGGGACAGTGACGGCAAGGTCATACACGAAGGCGGACGCAGGGTCCGCTATCAGGTCATGTCGCCTCAAACTGCTGATTTCATGAGGACCGCGATGGAGAGAGTTGTTAGTGAAGGCGGAGGCAAACATGCATTTACAGAAAAAGTTTCAATTGCCGGAAAGACAGGAACTGCCCAGATAGCATCGGGGGGCAAATATACAAAGGGACAATATGTTGCTTCTTTTGTGGGGTTCTGGCCGGCTGAAAAACCCAGGTATGCGATGATAATCAGTTTGGGAGAGCCACAGGGAGCAAGGTATTACGGCGGACAGATAGCTGCGCCAATATTCAGATTGATCGCTGAGGACATTGTGCAGGTATCTCCTACGGAAAAAGACCTGATGATGACAAACGTAAACTAAGCGATCGACAGTTATATAAGCCGATCAATTTTTTGAAAATATCGGTAATAAAATTCCCATTGGAGATCTTATGGAGGTATTTTTTATGAAGTTAAGCAGCCTTGTCTCTTTATTAGAAAAAACCCCTCTTAATATCAGGATCTACAGCGCATCGTGCCCGGGAAACCTAATAGAGGCTGAAGTTGATAATTTGGTTTCGGACAGCAGAAAAGTCACTAAGGGATCAATATTTGCATGTGTAGAGGGTGAACATTCCGATGGCCACGCCTTTGCTCAGGCGGCTCTTTCATTAGGAGCAGCAGCTCTTCTTTGTGAACGTCCACTAAATAATATAGATATTCCACAGCTGATCTGTACTGATGTCAGAAGAAACATGGGCAGGGTCGCCTCTTTATTGTACGATGAGCCTGTTTCCAGGCTTAAGATGTTGGTTATAACCGGCACCAACGGCAAAACCACCTCAACGTTCATGTTAAAGTCTATTCTGGAAAACACCGGGATAAAAACAGGTCTGATTGGGACAGTCCGGTGCGATGACGGTTTTCTAAAAGAAGATGCCGAGCATACGACACCGGAAGGCTCTGACTTGCAGGCCTGGCTCCATAGAATGGTCTCCAACGGGTGCAGCGCCTGCGTTATGGAGGCTTCCTCACACGCCATCAGCCAGGGGAGGATAGACGGAGTCCTTTATGACCGGGCAGGCTTTACCAACCTGACAGTAGACCATCTTAACTACCACGTGGATATGGGATCTTACTTTGAAGTTAAAAAGAACCTTTTTAAAAACTATATGCGTGATGGCTGGCGTGCTGCCGTGAACATTGACGATCCATACGGAGCACGTCTTTATGATGAAATCGGAGAACGCTGCGTTGGATACAGCCTTGTTGACAGAAGGGCTGATTTCTATGCCAGTGTAAAAAAAGCTTCTGTTGAAGGTATGGAAATAGAGATAAAGACGCCTGATCCCAATGCTCCAACTTATGTAAAGCTTCCGCTTATTGGCGCTCACAATGTTATGAACGCCCTTCAGGCTCTCTCTCTTTCCTGGACGCTTGGCATAGGATGTGAAGCTGCAATGGAAGGGCTTGTCAAAATGAAACAGGTGCCGGGCCGGCTTGAAAGATACCTTATTCAAGCGAGCGGAACATGTGTAATAGACTTTGCACATAACCCTGACGGACTTGAAAAAATACTTACTGCGCTAAGATCCATATGTGAAGGGAAATTGACGGTCGTCTTCGGTGCAAGCGGAGAGAGTGATATAAGCAAACGTCCTCTGATGGGTGAAATTGCATCCCGGCTTGCTGATAAAGTGATCATAAGTTCTGACAATCCCAAAAGTGAAGATCCTGCAGCTATTGCGGCAGAGATATTTCTGGGAGCAAAAAAACATGATACTGACTGCAATGTTATTATTGACAGAAATGAAGCAGTCAGTTTTGGGCTTGATAACCTGCAGAGCGGAGATATTCTGCTGTTGGCGGGCAAAGGTCCCGAATCCTACCAGATACTTAAAGACGGACCTGTTGCATATTCTGATAAAGAAGCTATGGCAGCCTGGTGCAGTAAAAATAGCAGAAAATATATCTGATGATTTTCGCATTTCCAATATATTACAACAAATACTGATATCGAAAACTAACCTGTAAACGGGGTGTTTTTTATGAAAATAAGAGAATTGCTGGCAAAGCTCGAAAAAAGCGACCTAAATTATAAAATATGGCTGCCGGATGACCGGAGCCCTGAAAATGACTTCGAAATTTCACAATTGGTTTCAGACAGCAGAAAGGTTATTCCGGGCTCGATATTCGCCTGTGTTAAGGGAGATCATACCGACGGCCATGGCTATGCCGAGAAAGCTTTTGCATCGGGCGCCTCTGCCCTGCTATGTGAGCGAAAGCTTGACTTTCAGATCCCACAGATAATTTCAGAGGATATCAGGCGTAATATGGGGACCGTTGCATCGATCCTCTATAACGAACCTGCGAAAAAACTGACGATGATAGCGCTGACAGGTACTAACGGAAAGACTACATCGACTTTTATGACAAAATCGATCCTAGATCACTCAGGTATCAAAACCGGAATGTTAGGAACTATATACTACGACGACGGAAATTCATCCGTAGATGCCGAACACACTACACCGGAAGGTTCAGACCTGCAGCACTGGCTCAGCAGGATGGTCACAAACGGCTGTGAGGCATGTATTATGGAGACATCGTCCCATGCGTTGGTACAGGGACGGATCGAAGGAGTTCATTTTGACAGAGCAGGTTTTACGAATCTTACAGTAGACCACCTGGATTTCCATAAAGACATGGAGTCGTACTTCACAGCAAAAAAGATACTCTTTGAAAAATATATGAGAAACAACTGGATGGCTGCTGTAAACAGAGATGACGCATATGGCCGGCGCCTTATAAGCGAACTTGGAAACAGGGCAATTAGTTACGGCACAATTGACAGGGATTCAAAGTTCTTTGCTGAGATAAAAGGAACTTCGATCGAAGGCGTGGATGTGGAAATAAGCACACCTGATTCAAAGATAGCTGTCACTTCAAGGCTGCCTCTGCTTGGTGAGTATAATATTATGAATGCTCTGCAGGCTCTTTCGATTTGCTGGTCATTGGGAGTCCGAGACAAAACCGCAATGGAGGGGCTGCTGTTGATGAAGCAGGTCCCGGGAAGGCTTGAACGCTATATAATATCCGGTTCCGGAACATGTGTCATAGACTTTGCCCACAGCCCTGACAGCCTTGAAAAAGTGCTTAAGACTCTCAGGAGCGTCTGTAAAGGCAAGTTATTTGTAGTTTTTGGCGCCGGGGGAGACAGAGATAAGACGAAACGTCCCAGCATGGGGGAGATAGCAGCGAAGCTTGCTGATTCTGTCATCATAACCTCTGACAATCCAAGAAGCGAAGATCCCGAAGTAATTGTTTCCGAAATAGAAGAGGGAGCTAAAAAGCACTCTCCGGAATATACCCGTATAGTGGACAGAAGATCGGCGATTTTTGAAGGGCTGAGCAGGACAGGATCAGATGACATACTTCTGATAGCAGGAAAGGGGCCTGAACCTTACCAGATACTTAAAGAGGGGCCGATACCATTCCTGGACAAAAACATGATGTTTGAATGGTGCATAGAAAACGGCAAGGAGGTGATCTGATGTCACAGTTCAGAGTTTCCGATGCGGCTTTATGGTCAGGCGGAGAATATTACGGGCCTGATATCCGGCTGGGCCGTTCATGGAAGAACGACAGCAGGGATATAGGCCCCGGAGATGCATTTGTAGCCCTAAAGGGAGAAAAGACCGACGGACATTACTTTGTACAAAAAGCAATAGAAAGAGGAGCAAAACTTCTGCTTGTAAATTCTGACAGGCTGGAAGAGCTTTCGCTGTTGGATGCTGAATATTCCGGAATTGCAGTCATTGCTGTTAAAGATACTGAAAAAGCATTGGCAGAGATCGCTAAACAATATTTAAAGCTTCAGGCCCCCAAAGTAATAGGAATAACAGGAAGCGTAGGCAAAACAACTACAAGAGAGTTGACGGCAAGCCTTCTTCAGACAGAAAAAAAAATCCACAGTGCCTTAAGAAGCTTTAACACAGTTATAGGATGCAGCCTTACCATTCTTGCCATGCCGGGTGACACAGAAATATTGATCCTGGAGTTTGGAACGAACCATTTTGGTGAGATTAAAGAAATGGTCTCTCTCTTTCCTCCGCATCTTGCAGTTGTCACAGAGGTAGCTCCCGCACATCTGGAAGGTTTTAAAGATCTTGAGGGTGTACTGCGTGCTAAAATAGAGATCTTCGAATCAGAAAAACTTGAATTAATAATCTATAACTCAGACAATAAGCTCCTGAAAAAGGAATTGTCCTATAAATATAATAACATTAAAAAAATTGGAGTCGGAAGAGAAGAAAAGTCCGGATTGAAAATCCTGGATTCTGTTGTTTTATTGACAGAAGAAGGAGCTCAACTGATCTCAACCTATAATTATGAAGGAACACGCTTTGAATTAAAGACCGGTCTTTTTGGTTCGCAGCATTCTTATAATGTCGGCTATGCTTTTCTTGCAGCTCACGAATTTGGGATCGAAATTTCAGAAGCAGAAGAAAAATTATCTAAATTCTTGCCAATTTCAGGCAGAGGTATATGTAAAAAACTGCCCCAAAATCAATGGGTGATAGATGAAGCATACAACGCCAATCCTAGCTCGATGAGGGCGGCGATAGAAAACACTCTTAATGTAGCAGAAAATTCAGGGCTTAGAGCATATGCTGTGCTTGGTGGAATGAGAGAGCTTGGGGATTCTTCGACTTACTGGCATCAGGATATCCTTAAGACACTCTCTTCGTTTATGAAAACCATCCTTTTAGGCGAGGAATGGTTTGATCCGACCATCGATTTGCCGGCAAATGCTGAAAGGTACAGAACTTTTGAAGAGATAACGGGCCTTGTTGGCACTGTTTCGCTCCCGGATTCCGTGGTTTTGATAAAGGGGTCAAACTCCTACGGCCTTAAAAGGCTTGTGGCACTTTTAACGGAGGGTCAATATGTATACTGAATTTGTGATAGTCCTGGCTCTATCCCTTTTCGCTGAAATATTTTTTCAGAAAATGTGGATAAAGAAAATGCACAGTCTGAAGATAGAGCAGGTAACTAAGCTCTATGGTCCGTCATGGCATGAAAAAACCAAAACAGGCACTCCTACTATGGGTGGGATAATTTTTGTGCCTGTCTTTATAATTTCAATATATGCAGGATCTTTCCTGACCCCCTACACAGACCTCAGCATTCTTGCCAAAATAGCCCTTTATCCGGTCCTGGCGGCAGCAGTGGGTCTCTGGGACGATTGGGTCAAATATTCAAGAAGGTCAAGCGACGGGTTGAAAAGTATGGAAAAACTTGTCCTTCAGATACTAGTCACCGTTCCATGGGCTGTATGGGTCACTCCTGATTCCATGATCCTTTTTCCTGCGATTTCAATACCCCGGTATGTGGGTATAGGTCTTATCACCTTCACCGGTGTTGGACTCCAGAACGCCGTCAACGTGACGGACGGCCTGGATGGGCTTGCTGCAGGGTCAGTGTTGATCTCTCTTCTGGGAGCCCTCTCTTTTCTCGGCAGTGAACCGTCCGTGATAATCTCGATCGGTTCGGCAGTCGGTATATGTTTGGGTTTTTTATGGCATAATTCACATCCGGCAAGTGTTTTTATGGGTGATGTGGGGGCGCATTTTTTTGCAGGACTGCTTCTTTCACTCTGCGTCGTATCAGGAGTATTTATTTTTGTAATTCCTATCTCTTTCATATTCGGGCTGGAAATAATTTCCGTGGCACTGCAAATAATATCTATTAGATGGTTCAATAAAAAAATATTTCTTATGAGTCCCGTCCATCACCATTTTGAGATGTTGGGATGGAAAGAGACCCAGATAGTCACCCGTTTTTGGATAGTACACGCTGTGGGTATGCTTATCCTGATGTCACTTTTGTTTTTATTGATATTCTCGGTATAGAATAAGAGTTTGGTATTTAGCTGAATTGATTTTGCTGGAGGCTTCAATATGGATAACAATACTATATATAAGGATAAAAAGATCTCAGTGATCGGTGCCGGAGTGAGCGGCAGGTCACTGGCTGAACTTGCCGCAAAACTGGGCGCGGAGGTATTCGTCTCTGATCTTAAAAATATTACCGAAGAAACTGTAAAAGTTTTTGAGGCTATGGGGATAAAATGGGAAGAGGAAGGCAACACAGAGCGAGTCCTTGTCTGTGACGAAATCATCCTCAGTTCGGGAATATCGCATGATATACCAATTTTGAAGCTTGCTGCTTCTAAAGGTATCCCTGTGACAGGTGAGCTTGATTTTGTTTACCAGTTCATGTCCGGCAGAATAACAGCGGTAACAGGAAGCAATGGAAAGACGACAACAGCCTCTATGTTAGGTTTTTTCCTGGAAAGATCAGGAGCGGTTTCGATGACCGGGGGCAATATCGGAAATTCTGCAGCGAATGCGGCATATAACAGGACCGACTTTCTGGTACTGGAACTGAGCAGTTTTCAGCTGAACAGGGTCAATAAATTTAAATGCGATATCGCGATCGTGACCAATCTTGCACCGGACCACATCGACTGGCACGGATCCTACGAAAAATATGTAGAAGCAAAAGCCAACGTAATTCTATCCCTTGCCCCAAACGGATATGCGATATACCAGGAGAGGGATTCAAAAGATCTCAACGTGCCTGATGGCATGGGGTATCCATTAAGCTGGCAAAAACCCGACAACGGCAAAAAAGGGATCTATCTCGACAAGGAAAGCTCTGTTGCTTTCATCTGCGTTAAAGAGGGAGAAAACGCCATAAAACTCTTTGATTTCGAGGCAGTAAAACTGCTGGGGTCTCATAATATTGAAAATACTGCTATGGCATCCGCTGCACTTTTACTTCTTGGGCATGGACCGGCAGACCCTGCGGCGATCTCTGAATATGAACCGCCCAGGCACCGCTGCGCCTTTGCCGGATCATTCAAAGGTATAACGTTTGTAGACGATTCGAAGGGGACTAATGTGGCAGCTTCTGTGGCAGCAATGAGTTCTCTGGAAGGTGATAAAGTAATGATTTTGGGAGGACAGGGTAAAGGCGAGGATTATGCGCCTCTTGCCGAAGCGGTCTTAAAATATGCAAAAAGCGTTTTACTGGTAGGTGCAGAAAAAGAAAAGATCTCATTTGCACTTGATAAGGCCGGATATAAAAGTTATTCTACCGTAGCAACTATGGAAGAGGCTGTCGAAGAAGCTTACAGGAACGCTGCGCCCGGAGATACTGTGTTGCTCTCTCCCGCATGTACGAGCTGGGACATGTATCCCAACTACGGGGCAAGGGGAGACCATTTTTGTGAGCTGGTAAAAGGTATAATTGAGAGAGATTCTTAATTCATGAATGGCATGGAGAAAGTTAGAGAAAATAAAAAGAGGTTTAGGATCAACCCCTTTATCTGGGTCATTCCCCTGATATTGAGCGGTATTGGGATCCTTATGATAACTTCGACAACAAGCCCGAGTTCTTTTACCCAAACAGGGACTCCGTTTCAGATGGGGATAAAACAGGCACAATGGCTTCTTATCGCTATAACAGCGATGTTTGTCGTTTTTGTCATACCTCTGCGATTCTGGTATAAAGTGAGCGTCCCTTTCCTGATACTGACCTGGGGGATGTGCTGGCTGCCTCTTTTTCCGGGGATAGGCATGAACGTAGGAGGGGCCTGCCGCTGGATAAATGTTCCGGGATCATCTGTTTCCATCCAGCCGGGAGAGCTGCTTTGCCTTGCAATGGCATTTCATCTTGCAAAGTTGCTTTCAAGGTGGGACAAAGACCCGAGTAAAGCCTTTTTATCTACGATAATACTTGTAGGACTTGCTTCTGTGCCTCTTTCTCTGCAGCCTGACCTCGGAACTATAATTTTGATATTTTTGATCGCAATGGGAATGTATGTGGAAAGAATAGGCTGGAAGCTGCCTCTGATCGCAGGCGGACTGCTTGCCGGGTGTATTTTCCCAATGCTGGTGTTTTTTGAACCTTACAGGATGAGAAGAATGTCGGCATTCCTGGATCCATGGAGCGACCCGCTTGATAAAGGATTTCAAGCGATACAGGGGCTTATTGCATTTTCTAATGGAGGATTTTGGGGCGCCGGGCTGGGACACGGTTTTCAGAAACTAAACTATCTGCCCGCGGCTTACACAGATTTTATTTATGCCGCTATAGGTGAGGAGCTTGGGCTTATAGGCACGTTAGGGGTAATAGGACTTTTCGCATTCTGGATCAGCCAGACGAAAATGATCTATTACAGAGTCCCTGACGGTTTCAAGACATCACTTACATGGGGAGTCGCTCTTACGGTAGTGCTTCCTTTGGTGATAAACGTGGCAGGTGTTACAAAGCTTATCCCTTTGACCGGGATGCCTCTTCCTTTTATAAGTTACGGCGGAACTTCGCTTTTGACAATGTGGACCAGAATAGGAATAATGCTTCGCCTGGAAAAAGAGAGTCATATGAGAGAGGAATAGGCCATGACGAAGAGATTGCTTCTTGTAGCCGGAGGAACAGGGGGCCATATATGGCCGGCAATATCTTTTGGGCAGTGGATCGGTAGAAACAGGCCTGACTCATCTGTCTCATATATTTGTGGAAAACGGTCTCTGGAACTAGAGATATATAGATCAGCCGGTATAGAACCACAGCAGCTGCAAATCGAAGGCTCGCCATTTTCCGGGTACGGACTTGATAAGTTTAAAAGAACGTATGACCAGATCCCTGCCGTAAGAAGGTCAGTCAGCCTTATAAGATCTACGGCACCGGACGGTGTCCTGCTGTTTGGAGGGTATATATCCTTTCCGGTCCTACTGGCCTGCAAGATGCTTAGAACGCCTGTTGCAGTCCACGAACAGAATGCTTACGCGGGGAAGGTAACGAGGTTGGCATCAAAGATGGGAACAGAAATTTTTTCAGGTTGGCGCGAATGTCTTCCTTTGCCATCTTCAAAGTTTACAAGGATCGGAGTCCCGGTAAGGGAATTTGCCAAAGTGCCGCCGAAAGATGCCTGGAATGAACTTGGGTTGCCGGGAGAACTTCCCGACGGACCGAAAGTTTTGGTCTTTTCAGGCTCTCTTGGCAGTACGCATATAAAGGATCTTGCAATGGAGTTGTCCTTCGAAAAAGAGTTTACAGGCTGGACATTTATCATACCTGCCGTCTCTGAAAAAGCAGAGAAAATAAATGATAATGTGTTCATTCTCCCTAAGGTGTGGAAGACAGAGCTGCTTTACAGCCTGGCGGATGTTGCGGTGGTAAGGGGAGGAGGATCGACCCTTACAGAGGTTTCAGTGCTTGGGATACCCTCTCTTGTGATACCTTGGGGAGACGCCGCTGATAATCATCAGTATTATAATGCGGTCTCTTTTTCCTCTGAAAACAGGTCTATATTATGGGACGAGAAAAGGTCGAGAGAAGATTTTGCAAAAAGCCTCCTCAGACTGTATGATACCAAGTTGGATAAAAACAACAATGAAAGAGAAAAACAGTATAACAGCGCAGGGCGAATATGCGAGGATCTGTGGCTTGCGCTTTCTTCCTGTTTTTGAAAGGAGAGTTTTTTTTGGTACCTGTGACAGACAAAGATCTTAAGACAAAGAATATTCATCTGATGGGAATAGGTGGGGCAGGGATGAGCGGCCTGGCCATCCTGCTTGATGAGATCGGTGCCAGAGTCTCGGGGTGTGACATGATCCAGACATCATACATGCAGGGCCTGAAAAAAAGAAACATACCAATTGAGATGGGACACGACGCCAAACATATAGATGACTTTATGCCCAACATTCTGGTTTATTCAAGCGCGATCCCCCAGGACCACTCCGAAATATTGAAGGCGTGGCAGCAGGGTATAACCGTTTCACGCCGGGCCGAGATACTCAGCCTCATATTTAATGCAAGGAGAGGAGTTGGGGTAGCCGGTACCCACGGCAAAACGACAACTTCTTCAATGATCTCACTTATTGCGGAACTGGCAGATACCGACCCAACTGTGGCAATTGGAGGAGAGCTGGCTGACATAGGCACCAACGCCAAACTCGGACATGGTGAGTATATGGTCGCCGAGCTTGACGAAAGCGACCGTTCCTTCGTATATTTTCACCCTGAGATAGCAGTTATAACAAATATAGACTGGGATCACAGGGACTATTATATTACATTCAAATCTGTAACAGACGCTTTTGCTGAATTTTTAGCCCACAGGAAAGAGGACGGTAAAAGCATAATCTGTATGGAAGACCCCGGAGTAAACACCCTTTGTGCGGATTACGGCATCTCTGACGGAGTGATCACATATGGATGGGGCACCGGCTGGGACTGGGGTGCCACGGAGATCGAGCATAATGACGGTGGAGGGGTATCCTATACGCTCAACAGGAAGGGTGAGAGGATAGAAAGAATGACCCTTGCTGTTTCAGGGGAGCACAATGTGCTTAACTCGCTTGCGGCATGTGCTGCCGCTCATGAAATGGGCATACCCACGGAAAAAGTTAAAAACGCTCTGGCTGGATTTAAAGGTGCAAAACGCCGTTTGCAAAAAATGGGAGAGGTTGGCGACATACTCGTGTATGATGATTATGGTCACCATCCCAGCGAGATATTCGCGACACTCAGTACCGTTCGGAAGATATTCCCTAAAAGAAGGCTCGTTTCTATATTTCAGCCCCACCGCTTCAGCAGGACAGCAGCTCTGTACAAGGAATTTGCAGATGCTCTTTCACTTGCAGACAGGGCATTTATACTCCCTGTATACGGATCAGACGAGATGCCCATTGAAGGAGTAACTTCCAAGATGATCTTCGACGCAGCATCGGAAGACAACAGAGCTCACTACGAACTTTCAGGCAACTTTGACGACCTTGTCCGTTCTGTCTGTGCGACAGCAAGAAGCGGCGATGTTATCCTCACGATAGGTGCCGGAAGCGTTGGGACCCTCGGTAAAAAAATATGCGAAACGCTCGAACTGATGCACAAAAAAGAGGGGAAAGAGTGATTTGCAGAGGGATCATCCTTTAAGAGATCTGAACACATGGGGCGTAGGTGGCAGCTGCACTACATATGACTTGCCGACAACAGCGGAAGAAGCATCAAAGTCTGTTGCTGTGGCTCTAAAACAAAGCCTAAGTCTCTATGTCCTTGGCGGAGGATCCAATGTGCTTGTTTCGGACGATCCCATTGATTCTGCGGTGATCCATACCGAAAAGCTTGATTCAATAAAACTGAAAAGAACGGGAAATGACGAAGTTATAGAATTAGAGGCCGGAGCAGGAACATCGGTGAAAAAACTGCTTGCACTCTCAATAAATGAGGGATTAAGCGGACTTGAATTTTTGACCGGTATCCCGGGTACACTGGGAGGAGCTTTGTGGGGTAATGCCGGCTCGGACGGTAGCGGATTCAATGGTCTTATCAAAGAGGCCTGTGCCGTTGACCGGAATGCCCGCACTATAAAGCTCGGAGAAGACTTGTTAAACTGGAAATATCGCACATGTCCTGTCGATGCAAGCATTATCGCGCTGATCACCTCCTGTGTGATCTCTTTAAGAACGGCACCGAAAGAAATGATCTTTAAAAACATTAAAAGGTTTGCCGGTATGAAAAAGGGACAGCCTTTGGGAAGAAAGACAGCCGGATGTGTATTTAAAAACCCTCCGGGGATGTCGGCAGGCTTTCTACTGGATAGAAGCGGGTGCAAAGGGATGAGGGTAGGCGGAGCTGTTGTTTCGGAATTTCATGCCAATTTTATTGTAAATTCCGGGGATGCCTCATCACAGGACATATATAAACTTTGTGAGCTTTGTAGAGATATGGTGCTGAAGCTGTACGGGGTAGATCTGGAATATGAAATTAAATTTCTGGGCAATTTCAAGAAGGACTAGAAAGAGGCTAAAAGTCTTTCTGCTGATCGTATCCCTTGCCGGCGGTATGCTCGCAGCTGCAGAGACAAGGTATGCTATTTTCAGGCTTTATGGGATCGATACCGATCCTGCCGGGATATTGTCGGAACAGGCGGTTTGGGGCACCATAAGACCTCAACATGAAAAGATCTGGATGCTGCTTTGGCTCTCTAAAGAAAAATACTGCGAAAATATCAAAGCCTATTACCCTGTAAACCTTAGGATGGAACTCTCCGGGTGGGGAAGGTTCAGGCTTGAAGTTTTGCCTCTTGAGCCTGCGTTCAGAATGTTCTGGGGCGGCAAGTTCTGGTACGTAGCAGCAGACGGCAGGACATGGCTGAGTTCGCTGAAAGAAAACACTTTTATCAGCTCTGAAAAGGCAGATGCTCTTCCTCTACTCTCATGGAGCACTGACAGAGCGACCCCAATGGATCTTTCCGGGGACCATGGAAACGTTTTTTTCTCCAGCTTGCCTTTAGGAAAAGTTTCTCTTTGGTACGACAACCTCAAAGCGCTCGGTTGGTCAGAGAAAGTAAAGTTTATCCAGGCCGGTTCCAGAGAGGGCAAAGAGGTCGTAAGGCTGATCCTTTTTGATAATGAAGGTGGCAACGGGACAAATATAATGCTTTTGGATGATCCCGGAGAATGGCAGACCGCAGGTCTGGCGATAAAAAAAATATATCCCGATATTTCTAAAATTTCTTCGAATGTCTTTATAGATACTACATACAAAGGTAAAATTCTCGTGAAAAATAAGGTACAATAAGAGTCGAAAATGTTTCTCATCAAGAAGAGAGGGGGCTATTTGATTGTTCAAGAAAGCCTCAGGTTATTCGTCGGATCGGGAGCCCGAACTCATCGCAGGACTTGACCTTGGTACCAGCAAGGTCACAGTTGTTGTTGCAGAAAGAGAACATGGGAGTGAGGAAGCTCAGATCATCGGTGTTGGACAGGCTCCGTCAAATGGTATAAGGAAGGGACTTATCGTTAATCTTGACCAGGCTGTACGCTCTGTAAGACAGGCAGTGAGCGATGCACAGAACATGGTCGGACAGGATATTACGGAAGTTACTGTTGCTTTTGGCGGGGGGGAAGTGACCAGCATTCGTACAAAGGGTATGGTTTCCCTTGGGCGCACTCCACGTCCTGTCATGCATCTTGACATTGAAAGAGTCATAGAAGCTGCACAGGCCGATGTGGCTGTCCCGGCGCACCAGAGCATTTTGCACACTATCCCGATCGAGTATTCCCTCGACGGAAATATAGGTATAGATGACCCGCTGGGCATGACGGCTATAAGGCTGGATATCCAGCTGCAGTCAGTTATAGTTCCGACATCTACCATCCAGAACGTTTTAAACTGCGTTGACAAGGCAGGCTTGGATGTTTCGGGACTCGTGCTAAAACCTCTTGCAGCGGCACTGGGAGTTATCTCTCCTGAAGAGGCCCTTGCAGGCGCTGTCGTTATCGATATAGGCGGGGGCACCACAGGGGTAGCTGTTTTTTCTGACGGCAGACCCAAGCATCTTGGTTTGATATCAGTGGGCGGAGACCACATCACAAACGATATAGGAAGTGTCCTTAAACTGCCGCTGAACAAATCTGAAGAACTTAAAAGGGAAATATCTGTTTTTACTGCGCCGGAAGACCCCGCAGAGACAGTTGATTTCGTATATAACAGCAGAAACTACAGCATATCCAAGAATGACCTGCATGAGATAGTCCGGTGCAGGATGGAGGAGATCTTCGAAGTCCTGATACGTCCTCAGATAAAAGCAGCCGGCATCTCAATGTTGCCTGCCGGGATAATATTGACCGGCGGAGTCTCGAAAACAGAGGGTCTGGACGCTTTCGTGCTGGATGTAATGGACCTTCCTTCAAGGGTATCCTCACCGCTTGATGCCAACAGAATGCCTCCGGGAAGGAATAGTCAGGAATACTCTGCAGCAGCGGGTATCATACGATACATCGCCGAAAAGGAGAGGGATCCGTTCCGCTATCTTGATAATCCCCTGATCCATGGGGTATCTGCAGAAGATGTCGGCAGACCTTCAATAGTACCCGAAACAAGAGTCAGGATAAAGCTGGATGAAAACAATAAAGCCTCAGGTTCCGGCTTTAACCCGCTTGAAGGTCTGAAAAATGCTTTCAAGGACCTATTCTAGATATGACCCTGAATAATTAAAAGGGGGATTTTTTGTGGTCGATATGACTGAGATATTCCAGCTGGATAAATCAAATTATCCGACAAGGGAAGTAATAAAGGTCGTTGGTGTCGGTGGTGCCGGCAACAACGCGCTAAATCACATAATAAGGGGCGGACTCAGCGGAGTTGAGTTTATAGCCGCGAACACAGATATGGCTCATCTTGAACTTTCTGAAGCACAGAACAGGATAATTTTGGGCAGAGAGCTAACGAAAGGACTTGGCGCAGGCTCTGACCCCGAGATCGGGTTCAAATCTGCACAGGAATCCAGAGAAGAAATAAGAGCAGCTGTCGAAGGTTCAGATATGGTTTTTATCGCTGCCGGTATGGGCGGCGGAACAGGTACAGGTGCGGCTCCTGTCATAGCCTCTATTGCAAAAGAGGCTGATGCTCTCGTTGTGGCGGTAGTAACGCTCCCATTTTCTTTTGAGGGGAAACGCCGTGTATCTCAGGCTGCCCAGGGAATAGTACAGATGAGAGACAAGGTCGATGCGCTAATAATAATACCTAACGACAGACTCTTAAGTATTACAGAGAAAAAGACCACAGTAAATGATGCTTTCAGGATCGCAGACGGAGTACTGCACCAGGCTGTGCAAGGCGTAACAGATCTTATTCTGCGCCCGGGGCTTGTAAATGTCGACTTTGCTGATGTGAGGACAATAATGTCAAACGCCGGTTCTGCCATAATGGGTATAGGTGAAGGTTACGGAGAGAAGCGTGCAGCCACTGCAGCCTTCAACGCGATCAACAGCCCGCTTATGGATACGAATATGAACGGAGCAAAGGGTATCCTGTTCAACATCACCGGCGGAGCAAATGTCGGTATCCACGAGATAAATGAGGCTACAAGGATAATTACTGAGGCTGCAGACGAAAACGCGTTCATTATCTGGGGACATGTCTTTGATCCGGAAATGGATGATTCTATACAGATCACAGTGATCGCGACCGGTTTTGACAACCAGGGGAAAAAAGAAGTCTCGCATGATCCCGGATCCTCCAGGAAAGTTGATATATCAGCGGTAAAACACCTTAACGCCTTCAGCTCGACCAGAAGCATGCCACAGCCTCACACGCAGCAATCTGCCGAACAGCCTGAAAAAAGGTCTGCTTTAAAATCCTTTTCTTTTCCGGCAGCAAAAGAGAGCGTTACAGAGAAGCCAACTGAAATTCCGGAAGAGAGCCGTTCAAATGAGATCAACATACCCGTAGCCGAAGAAAGTATACAGCCTCAGCCTCCCCTTACCTCACAGGAACATGACACGCCCACTGTGATAAGGGTAGCAAGGTCAGCTGCCACACAGCCCGTCCAGGACGAGGACCTGTTCAAGGGAAGCGGGGCTCCGGTCGATCAGTTTGATATTCCTGCTTATTTAAGGCGGAGGCGCGGATCCTGAAAAAGAAAAGAGAAGCAAGCTCTTGCAAAGGTAAGATCACCGCATGGCAGAGCTGGAAAGAATATCGCATGGATGAAGAGTGCGTGACAGAACTGCCCAGGGGAGGAGACCTTCCTTGGGCGCTCTTTTATCCGGCAGACTACTCTGTGGCATCATCAAGCCTAGGATATCATTATATTTACAGTGCTTTAAAGGAGCTTGGCGTAGCTGCGGAGCGTTTTTGCAATGATCCGGTGCCTTTTCGTTCAATAGAAGGAGATACTCTTCTGGAGCGTTTTTCTGTTATTACAGCAAGCGTTGCATACGAAGGCAATGCGGAGATTTTTATCAGGTGGCTCAACTCAGCTAATATCCCGCTTCTTTCCGAGGACAGGTCATCGGAAAGCTATCCGATCATCGGTGCCGGGGGAGCTATGACATACATCAATCCGCTCCTTCTCTCTGCTGTATGTGACTTTATAATTTTAGGGGATGCTCTTGATGATACACTTCCGTTCGCAGTGGAGTCTTTACGCAGGTATTTTGCTGATGGAAACAAGTCAAAACTTCTGGATCAGCTTGCGGAACATCCGTCAATATTAGTCCCCTCACGGCATATAGAAAATGGCAGCGTCGCAGTAAAGAGGGTCCTGGCTAATGACCAGCCGCTTGATGCCGGATATCCGATGAACAGTACCTGGCTGACCTCAAGAAGTTCCTTTGGCAAGACGCTGCTTGTGGAACTGCAGAGAGGCTGTGTTCGAAATTGCTCTTACTGCACTCTCCCGGGATGTTTCGGGAAAATTAGATACAGAGATTCCGGAATAATAAAAGACAGGCTGGAGCATATATTTTCAGTAAACGAAGTTGACCAGGTCGGTCTGGTGACACCGGAGGCCGGTGATTATCCTCATATCGAAGATCTGCTGGATTTTCTCGAAAGTAAAAACAAAGGCGTCTCTTTTGCTTCGCTGAGAATAGACCGGCTTACAGAAAAGATGCTTTCCGCTCTTAAAAGAGGAGGAAGACACAGTGTGACGGTCGCTCCGGAAACAGGTAGCGATGAACTGCGTTTTTCGTGCGGCAAAAAATTCACCAACGATATTATCCTTGAAAAACTACAATTAGCGAGCTCACTTGGTATAGATCAGGCCAAGCTTTATTTTATGACCGGGCTGCCGGGTGAAACCGACGAGGATATCAAAGCCATAACAGAACTCTCAGGGAGAATAATTGCTGAAACAGGAATGAACCTGATACTTTCAGTAAATCCATTTGTGCCTAAACCGGGTACGACATGGAGCAGGATGGAGTTTCAAGGGACAGTAGAGATAAGAAAAAAATATGAAATGCTCGTTCGGGAGCTCTCAAATATTAAAAAGAAAAGACCGCAGTTAAGAATGACAAGTCCAAAAGAGGCAGAAAGTGAGTTTTTACTTGCGTGGTACGGGTATAATGAGAGTGTTGAGCTGGCAAGAAACAAAGGGTTTTCAAAAAAAATACGTTTTGACCATGACACCAGAGCAAAAACGCTGTTAGAATTAGAACGTCTTTGGTAGTTTAATTGAGGAGGTGACTGCATGGTTACAAGAAAAACGCGGAACTACAAAGGGAAAAAGCCAATGGCTACTTTTGGACAGTTCATACTGCCGTTAACTGTAATAATGGCGGTCGCACTACTTTTTTTTAGCGTAAAACTATTCTTCTTCAACTCAAACGAGTCAGATGATATTGTCTTCACTAAACAGGAGACTGTCCGGCAGGAGTCAGCTCAGCCCGAACCTGAAGTGAAGGTGGCAGACCAGGATCCTGCAGGACAAAAAAAGGTCGAGATAAAACAGGCCCAACCTGTAGATGCCAAAAAAGAAGTCCGGCAGGAAAAAGCATCAGCGGAGAAGACGCCCGTAAAAGTGGTAGCAAAACCTGTTGCTGCAGCTAAAGAAACCATTGTGAAGAGTGAAAAAGTACAGGCTGCATCTGTCAAAGAACCTAGATGGGACGTTCAGGTAGGAGCTTTCTCATCAAAAGAAAACGCGCTTCAGCTTATACAAGATGTTAAGGCGCGTGGATATACGGCCTATCTGGCTGAAGATAAAAAAGACGGCGTCTCTTTTTATAAAGTGCGCGTAAAAAACCCAAAAACCGGAAGAGATGAGGCCACAGCTCTCTCAGCGAAGCTTGAGAAAGATGGATATCCTTTTTTCCTTGTAGAGATAAAGTAGCTTTTGTTAAAAATATAAAGATATGAAAGGTCGCTGTTTTGATGTCTGGTTTCGTTAAAGAGGTCACGCCTCGCATGCAGGCTCTACAGCATGTCACCGAAAAGCTTTCCTTTCCGTGGCATGTGCGAACTGTCGATATGCCGATCGATTCTGCCCTTGGGAAAAGGATCTCCGGGGATGTTGAGACCGAAGAAAAATACCCGCCGTTTACAAGAAGTCTAAGAGACGGTTTTGCAGTACACAGCCCCGATGTCGTAGCTGCGACTCCCGGAACTCCCACATTTTTAGATAAGACCGGAGATATACCTATGGGTATCCTGCCCGAAATTTCGATAAGACCGGGAGAGGCGGCAGGCATCCCTACGGGAGGCGTGCTGCCCGATGGGTCGGATGCCGTTGTTATGCTTGAAAACACCTCTTTTACAGGGGGATGGGTGGAGGTAAGAAGCGCTGTACAGTCCGGAGAAAATGTGATATTTGCAGGAGAAGAGTTTCCCGCAGGACAAAAAATCCTCTCAAGGGGTGACATGGTAGATTTCAGAACTATGAGTATCCTTGCTACTCTTGGCATAAAAACTGTGCCTGCTATCGATCTGAAAATAAGTATCCTGAGTACAGGCGATGAGATAGTTCCCGTTGAGACATACCCTCTCCCGCCCGGAAAGATAAGAGATGTGAACGGATGGTCTGTCAGATCGCTTCTGGCTCGATATGGTTTTGATTCAGAATACAGAGGAATACTTTCCGATGAGGGCGATCCTTTTGAGAGGACTGTAAAAGAAGAGGCCGCACGATGTGATGTTTTGATATTGAGCGGCGGCTCATCTGTAGGCATAAGGGATCACTGCTCGAGGGTTTTGGAAAAACTGCCTGATCCGGGTCTGATGGTTCGCGGTATCAACATAGCTCCCGGAAAACCAACACTTATTGCCGGCAGCCTGGAAGAAAAGAAGCTTGTCGTAAGCCTTCCGGGGCATCCTCTATCATGTTTTACAGTAGTTTACGTTCTGCTTATCCCTTTACTATTGAGCCTCATAGGGACAAATGATACAAAATATAAAATAAAAATGCAGCTGCCAATGTCCAGGGACATAACTGCAAGGACAGGTCCTGAAGAATTTGTGCCATGCAGGATAACAGATGACGGGAGAATAGATCCTATCCTTGCCAAGTCAGGATATGTATCTTCACTTGCATCAGCAGACGGATTTATACGAATACCGGAGGACCGTGAGACTATAAGGGCCGGAGAGACGGCGGAGGTATGGTTATGGTAGCTAAATACAGCGAACACATAGAATTACGTACAGCTCTGGATATGCTGAAAAAAGCATTTGCAGGAGATGCTGTAAAAAATACGAATGAAAAAAGCATTTCAGAAGCGCTTGGTTGCGTGCTGACAAAAGATATAATCGCACACAGGAACGTTCCGCATTATGCAGCCTCGGCTGTAGACGGATACGCAGTGGACGCCTCGTCAACGATCGGTGCGTCTCAGGCAACTCCGGTATTGCTGAAACCTTCACAATACCAGTGGATGAACACAGGGGCCGCCGTTCCTCACTGGGCAAACGCTGTCCTCATGATAGAAGATTCTTCGGCGGAGGGCGAGGATATTTTAGTCTTTAAAAGCCTGACTTCCTCTGCCAATGTGAGGCCACTTGGTGAAGATGTGATGGCTGGTCAGATCATAGCAAGAGAGGGCGATATTGTTTCGCCGGCTCTGATCTCGCTCTTTTTATGCGCAGGCATAGACAAAGTAACGGTTTACAAAAAACCCAGAACTCTTTATATCCCTACCGGCGATGAGATCATCGCAAGGGGAAAATGGCTTTTAGACCCAAATCCTAAGTCCGGAACGGTCGCAGAGAGCAATTCCCTCTTTATAGAGGCTTCTTTCAGGGAATGGGGATTTGACGTGGATGTCTCTCCTGTTGTCCCTGACGATCCAGCACTTCTAAAGGAAAAAGTAACAGAGGGAGTTAAAAAATACGATGTGGTGCTCGTAGGTGCCGGTTCCGCAAAGGGCCGAAGGGACCATACGCTGGAAGTCTTTGATGATCTTGGAAAGGTGATCTTCAGGTGGATACGCATGAAACCGGGCAGACCGGCAATGGCTGCCGAAATAATGGGCAAGCCTGTGATCTGTCTTCCCGGGTTTCCCATGTCTACCACAGTGGTCCTCTGGAGCCTTGTATATCCATTGCTCAACCTTCTTTCAGCGCGGGAAGAAGATACTGATCATCTGATAAAGGAAGCTCTCGGATGCAGGGAGACGTGGAAGACTAAACTGCTCGTACAGCATTCTTCACCGGCAGGCATAGAGGAATGGCTGAGGGTAAAGACGGCTAAAGTCGGAGATAACATATATTCCTGGGCTTTGACTTCGGGAGCGAGCGTCCTTTGGGCACTGGCCGAAGCAGACGGTATAGCTCTCCTTCCTGCGTCAGCCCTTGAATGTGAAAAAGGAACTGATGTTACTGTCTGGATGAAAAGAAGAGTGGAACTCGACAAACGTATACTTTTCCAGGGGTCTGACGATCCGGCGATACAGCTTTTGGTAACTCCGATCAGACGCAGGGGCGGAGACTTTGTCTCACGAGCGGTAGGCAGTATGGGCGGACTTGCCGCATTGAGCAGAGGCGAGTGTCACATGGCCGCGGCCCATCTCCTTGACGACAAGGACGGAACATACAACGACAGTTTCATAGAACGTTTCTCTAATGGGGCAAAATGGGAACGTATACTAGTATTCTACAGGACACAGGGAATAATAGTGCAGCAGGGAAATCCTAAAAGAATAAACACTTTTGAAGAACTGTGCGCCGGTGACAATGTCTTTTCAAACAGACAACCGGGCGCAGGCACAAGGGTCCTGTTTGATCATCTCCTTAAAAAGACAGGTAGAACACCTTCTGAAATAAAGGGTTATGAACAGCAGTGTACGACTCATATGGAAGCAGCGAACCGGGTCTTTACAGGCCTTGCAGAAGCCACACTGGGGATAAAATCAGCGGCGGATGCACTGGGGCTTGACTTTATCCCCCTTGCAGAAGAACCTTATGAACTTGTCATTCCTTCTATATACATGGAGCACCCGACGATCCAGGCCCTTTTGGACAGTCTCGGTGACAAGAAATGGAAAGAGACAGTAGAAGCTATGGGAGGCTACAGATGGCCGAATTGATCGATAAATACGGCAGACATCTTAACTATGTCAGGATCTCTGTGACAGACAGATGCAACTTTAGATGTAAATACTGTATGCCCCCGGAGGGCGTGGAATTTCTGGAACACAGTGAGATAATGAGGTATGAAGAAATATCCTTCCTCTGCAGGGTGCTCTGGGATCTGGGGGTCAGGAAAGTCCGTTTTACCGGCGGAGAACCTCTTGTAAGG
>JAAZCN010000091.1 GCA_012513245.1 Synergistaceae bacterium
CACTTACTGTGACACCGCAGTTTGCCGTTCCGCCTCTCATCTCAGGTCCATATGACGGCAGCCATGTCACATATTTCCCTTCCTTGATCGCGCCGTACGCTACAAGCTGACCCAGAACCATCACACCTTGACCGCCAAAACCCGCACAAAAGAGCGTGCGTGTGTAATTCGACATGGAATACCCTCCTCTACTCGAAATCCTTAAAGACCCCTAGTGGGTAATAAGGGATCATGTTTTGAACAAGCCAGTCACATGCGTCTGTCGGTCTCATTCCCCAGTTCGTAGGACAGGTGGAAAGAACTTCTACAAATGAAAAACCCTTGTTTTCCATCTGGTTTTTAAATGCTTTTTTGATAGCTTTTTTCAGATTGTTCAAATGAGCCGGTTTTGCCGCAGAAACTCTTTCTATGTAACATGGAGAGGCAAGCGATGCAAGCAACTCTGACATTCTTATCGGATAACCCGCCTTAAGGGGGTCACGCCCGCTCTGTGTCGTAGTAGTCTTCTGTCCAAGCAGGGTTGTGGGAGCCATTTGCCCTCCAGTCATACCGTATATCGCGTTATTTACAAATATGACTGTAATATTTTCTGAACGATTCGCTGCATGCACTATCTCAGCCATTCCTATAGAGGCAAGGTCGCCGTCTCCCTGATAAGTGAATATAATCCTGTCCGGCCTTATACGCTTGAACCCTGTCGCTACAGCAGGAGCTCTCCCATGAGGAGCTTCTATAAAATCTGTATCTATATACCCGTACATAAGAGCAGCGCACCCTACAGGTGCAACACCGGTAGTAATGTCCTGAATATCAAGCTCATCCAAGGTTTCACATAGCATCCTGTGGACGATTCCGTGAGTGCATCCCGGGCAGTAATGTGAATTTACTCCTTCGATCCAGCTTTTGGGCCTTTGATAAATAATTTTCTCAACCATTTTCGTTCCCCTCCTTTTCAGGAGAGCTCCGCAAATATCTTGCGGCACTCCTCTTCGATTTCAGCAACTCCGGGACACATCCCGCCTGAGCGTCCGTAGAAACTGACAGGCAACTTGTATTTGACTCCTCTGTTAACATCTCTTAGCATCTGTCCCCAGTTCATTTCTACATCTAAAATATGTTTGCAGGTTGGGACCAGATTTTCAAAATCTTTGTATGGGAAGGGGCTGACCAGAAGAGGCCTTATGAGCCCGACTTTGTAGCCTTCAGAACGTAGGCTGTCTACCGCAGACCTTGCTATCCTTGCAACGGTGCCAAAAGCTGAAATGACAACATCTGCATCCTCTGTAAGGTATTTTTCACAAGACGTCTCTTTACTCTCAATCTCATGCCACTTCGCTTCGAGTTTTCTGTTGTGTGCTTCAAGCTCTTCCGGGTCAAGGAAGAGACTTCTTAGAATGACGCGCTTCCCGCCTCTTTCGCGCATGTATCCGCATGCCCATTCTTCCGGCTTCGACAGATTTTTACTGTGTCCTTCGGGAATCTCGACAGCTTCCATTATCTGTCCGATAACTCCATCACAAAGCACCATTACAGGAATCCTGTATATTTGTGCCAGATCAAAAGCTTTCTGCACCATATTGACCGTCTCTTGAAGAGAAGCAGGGGCAAAGACTATCAAATTAAAATCTCCATGCCCTAGTCCACATGTTGCCTGATTGTAGTCCGACTGAGACGGAAGAATCCCTCCCAAACCCGGGCCTGCTCTTACTACATTGACTATAACGACAGGAAGCTCCTGTCCGGCTATATAACTTATCGTTTCGGACATCAGAGATATGCCGGGGCTTGAGGAGCTTGTCATGACCCTTTCTCCGGTAGCGCCTCCGCCAAGTACCATGTTAGAGGCTGCAACTTCGCTTTCTGCCTGGAGATATACGCC
>JAAZCN010000092.1 GCA_012513245.1 Synergistaceae bacterium
CTTTTGGAGTTCTGAGAGCTTATGAGGGTCATCCCCTATGTAGCTTATCCTCGAAATGACATCCGCACCGAATGAGGTCTGGGGGTTTATGGCAGAGGATGCAGCAAGGGTCATCCCTGTGCACAGATCGACCAGGTAGGCAACTATTGTTGTGGTGCCTATGTCTACCGCTATTCCGCTGCCATTGTCGCTGCGGCAGGGTGCGGCTGTATGGGTACCGTTTTCGAAGGTGTCGAGGACTTTGATGCTTTGTGAGTCCTGGACAGGGATAGTTACCTTCATGCCTCCGGATGCCTTTGTCTGGCAGGCGAGCCTGAAGCCGGAGGTCAGTTCTTCTTCGGAGAATATTTTTTTATCTTTTGATGTGGGCTCTGGGACGGTGCCGCTCAGGATGACCCTGCACTTGCCGCAGAGGCCGGTGCCGCCGCATGGCTGGTCTATGTAAATGCCCTTACGGAGAAGCAGTTCTCCCACTGTTTCGCCGGGGAGATATTCTGTCCAGATGCCGCGTTCTGTTATGAATACACTTTTTGTAATTTCTTCTGTCATATCGAATCACCTTTGAAGGAGCTATTCTTTCTGTCTCTGACTGAATAAAATATTTCTGTCCATAGGTGTACCTTGGTACCGCCTGACGTTTCAGCCTTTTCATCTATCCTGCTGCTTTCAACTATCGGGTTTTCTGCCCCGGTCCGTCGTGCACGCTCGCAGATCCATAGGGCCATATAAGATTCAGCTTTTTCAACTGCAGTATCCAGATCATCATAGTCGCAAATTCCTTCAGGAAGATGGACACGGAAGATATCGCCCTTCATCGGGGTTATCCAGACTGAATATTTCATCGAAAATGAGCTTACCGCAGCACCTACTGCTCCCGCAACTTCTGCATTGGGAGGAATGTTGCCCTCTTCGCCAAGCAGTTCTGCTGCTTCTTTTATGAAAGCCCATGCAGGGGCTCCTATCCCAATTATTTCGGAATTGACCCTGAATTGAAGAGAGGGGCCCTTTCGACGGTCGTTGACCAACATGTTTATGAGGAGTCTTTCAGTTTCCTTTGTAAGATAAGAACCACTCCCGTTGAGGAGCATGCTTTTTTTGAAAATATTAAGTGCTGCAAGGACAACGAATTTCTTATATACCTCTGCTGCGGTCTTCTCTGCACTACTTATATGTCCGGATATTATTTCAGCGCCTGCTACTGAGGCCTCCCGGTCCCACTTGTCAAGTTTTCCAAGTACATGAAGGGCATCGGTAGGAGTAAAGCCCGCAAAATCAAGCAAACCTTTTTTTTGCATTTCTTCCAACTTTGAAAAGTAAATTCTCGAAAGATATCCTTTTTCCGCAAGAGCTTCCCTGCTGCAGATTCCATTTTTCAAACCCTCATTCAGCTTTGATTCAAGAACTCCGTCTTCGGAGGCCGTCCTGTTTTTGGTGATAATGATCGGCTCTTTGGGTTCACCCGGTTTTTTCGGCCGTTTAAGACATCCCTTTAGAGCCGGATCTTCAGAAACGGCAGAACATAACGGCTTTACCCGGCCGGGACCAATTTCAAAGAGATCTTCCTTGTTATCGTACCTGACTCTGCTGTCGCCGCCAAGACCGACAGTAAATATATCTATTGCTTTTATAAGGGTCCTGTGACTGCCAACACTTGCACCATGCGCAGAAATAGCAGGGTCCCCGTTTTTGTCCAGGTAAATGATATCTGTCGTCGTGCCCCCGATGTCAACGACCCATGACTCTCTTTCAATGCCCTGTGCTTTGCCGAGACAAGCGGCTCCGATCGCGCTTGCCGCCGGGCCGGAAACTATCGTCTCAATTGGATGGGCCTTCGCCCACTCCGAACTTACCAAAGAACCATCACCCCTTACTACAGAAAGGGGTACATCAATACCGCGCTCTTTGAGCACCCTTTCCACAGACCCCAGAAGATCCATTACTATCGGTATCAGTCCCGCATTTAGTGATACAGTCGCGGCACGCAGTATGGCATCAAGGTCGGAGGAGAGTTCATGGCCGCAGGTCACAGGCATTCCCGGACAAAGGGAAAGTATCTCTTCTTTTACCGCAATTTCGTGGGATGGATTCCTCACAGAGAAAAAACCCGAGATCGCTATCGACTTTACAGCGGTCTTAAGCTTTTTGAACGAGGTCCTCAAACTGGCCAGGTCCAAAGGAGCCTGCTCATTTCCCTTCGTATCATGCCCGCCTGATATAAGTATGATCTTATCTGTTCCGAACTTATTGCAGTCTATTGCTTTCTTTACCTGGATTTCATCGTATCCTATAAGCACAAGACCCGATGCATGGGTCTTGCCTTCGACTACAGCGTTGGTCGCAAAGGTAGTTGCAAGGTTTACCGCCCTGATACCTTTGACGTCAATATCTTCTGAGATGAGATCCAGCCCCCTGCCTATAGTGCCGACAAGGTCGTCATGATCCGTAGGAGTCTTTGCCGAAGCTGACACAGAAGCATCAGAGAGTCGCAGGAACGCCAGATCAGTGAATGTCCCACCCGCATCTATGCCAAGTATTCCGTC